>CAZQWI010000049.1:0-5444 GCA_964596995.1 uncultured Pseudomonadales bacterium | reverse complement strand
TCAAAATATAAATTAGCGAATTTATTAAGTGTGGTGTGGTGAAAATTGTTTTCTTCTACGTTTTTTCTAAGAATTGGCAAGTATTGTTAAGCTGTCGTGGGCGGCGGTTGGTCCTATTAATGGTTTAGAACTATCAAATAAGGGGTTCAAATCCCCTGCCGTCCACGGCCTGTCGATACACAGTATAATTTTGATGATGAAAAAACTAGATGTCTCTGCTACAATTTTTAGTAGTTCTAAGCTATCAATAGGTTGCTTTTTTAAGCAAACCGCCAACAACCACCTCTTATGAGGTGGTTGTTTTTTATTCTTTATGATGAAAAAACCAACCTTCTAAATCCCCACTAAGTATTTTGCTCCCCATGCTCTGTAATGAGAGAAAAATGTTTTTTGGTGAATTACCTCGCCACCACTATTAGTAACTGTCCAGTTAAAACTTGTTTTTATACCAGGGATGGCATTTTCAACCTGTTTTCTTTGCCCGGGTGCTAGCGATGGATCATGAATATCTTGCGAAGGAGGGGGTGAGGTGTAATCCCACTGTTTATAATCACTTATTTCTGATCTTCGACCATCATTGGTTCCATATATTTTTACTGTCATATAGGCATTAGTTGAATCAGCTTCCGAGATGATAAGCAGATGTCCGGGAGTATCATTTATAAATCTTAAATCTACCTCTCCAGAATAAACCGTGGCATCAAAACCAGGTTGATTATCAAGTTCATAATAACTAACTCGATAACTATGAGGCAAACGTTTGGTAATGTTTACTCCAGCGTCGAGCATTGCTCTAAACATAGTGGTGCTCACTTGACAAACTCCTCCGCCAAACTCGAGCAAAGTGCTGCCGCTACGAATAACATAGGCTTGTTTAAATCCAGTTGAACCATCAACTTTTCCAACAGTTTGATTAAAGGAAAAACTTTCGTTTGGGGGTACTATTGCCATGTTTAAATAATCGCTGGCTGTTTTGACATTGTGGATTCTAGAAGGGATTGATCCTCGATAATAACTTTCACCAAAGCCAATCAACTCATTAATACCAAGATCATTAGTTTGAGCGAGAGTGATATTGGGCTCGGCCTGAATAATTTTTATTGTTTGTTGAATTGGATCAAGCTTACTTTCTGTGCTGTCTTCGATTATTTGAAGTGACTCAATAATTTTTTTAGCAACTTCTTCTTGATCAATCTTTAGCCCTGACTTATGTGGGCTAAAGTTTGTTGCTCTGAGAGTGTTGGGATCATATGAGAAGGAGGCGTCGGTTGGCTCTTGATCAATCTCTTTAGCCCAAGTTGCAACCAAGTCAGTGATTTTTTCATGGTTAAATCCATCGCGTGGATTAACTAGATCAATTAGAAGCTGATCATTAATAGTTTTATTATTATTGTTAAGCAAGGTCATTGACTCTTTATTGACGGAATCAATTTCAGGTGTAAAAAGTAATTCTTTCCCCACAAACTTTAAAAGTCTGTTTCTGTAATTTCCAAGCTGAAAATCTGAAAGTTGATGATCAATGGTTGAGCTTGAAAGGGGCAACTCAATTTGTTGTGAGATTGCGTTTGTTTGAGAGCTGGAAATGATCAATATTTGATCTTCTAGTTGTTTAATTGATTGATCAAGATTAACTACAAAGCCATTTTCCCCAGGAGTAATTACAAGACTACTTGGATCATTGGTGTATTCCAATATGGCGCTAGGAGGTTTTCCATCATTGTTTATTTCAAGGGCCAACTTGGAGACAGTTTCAGAGAGCAGTTCTTGATTAACTGGATATTGGAGCGAATAAGTTTTTTCTTTATTCAGGAGAACAATGATCTGTTTAATCTGAGAGAGAGCAGTTCCTCTTTTGCTGGTAGCTAATAATTGGTCAACAGCTTTTTTCATATCAATGGGAAGTAGCAACTGCTGAAGTGGCATTGGAGTTGAAAAAAATGACTGGTCTTGATTTTGAACTGTAAACACAACGGTGGTTGAGCTTGCTGGTGGATCTTGAAGTGGTAGTAAAAGTTGCTGAGCTTCTTTTTTTGTTAGACCTCCAACATCAACCTCTCCAATTTTAATCCCTTGGTAGAATCTATTTTTATAATAAGAAGCAAAGCTTAGGGCAAAAATTGATGAGGAGATCAATAATCCCAAGGCAATCCCCCACAACCAAAGAGTTTTCTTGGAAGTTTGCTCAAATGCCACCTTGAATTGAACTCTTAAAACAGACATAATGGTGATAATTGTAGCCTTTCTTGTTAATATAGTGTAGATCGCGTTTCAAAATCATTTATAACATTACTTTAATCAATCATTGCCCAACATGTCCAACGATCAATCCTTGCCCAGACCAAATTTACCTCAACCACCAGCTCCCGTGGGTACTCAGCCTCAGGCGACATCAACTCCTCAAGCTGCTCCCACTACATCGATTACGCAGCCAAACACAGCTCCTACAGCTCCAGCGGTTGTTAGTGGTCTTGACTCTCAGCATCCTGGTGGGCCACCCCCAAAACTCAATGATCAAGGGCAGGTGGTAAACACTTCAGTTATTAGCAAAACACAACAAGCTCCAACTTTTGATCAGCCACAAGATTTACCTCAAAGCACTCTGCAAAAGATGCAGATAACTTCGGCTAATCAAGTAGCTCAAAAGCCTGGTTCTGCTTTGGGAATGGCTGCTCAAGCTCCAATTAATCCCGCGGCTAATCAGCAGCAACAACAGCAAGTATCAGTTGGCTCACAACAAAAGATAGGTTTTCAAACTGACACTCCTCAAGACATTGAGGCAGACATTAGACAAACAGGCACTGGTGTCAAAAAAACACATCCAAGTTTGGGTATTAATCTTCCGGGTAAGCCAGGATCTCCGAGTAGTGGCCAAAATATTTCTGAGAAAAAACAAGACAATAAATCAAAGCCAGCAAAACAGACAAAAGCTACTAAGGCAACTGGTCCGATTGTTGCAAAAGCAAAAAGCCCGTTGTTAAAGTATGTGCTTTTTGGCTTAGTTGGATTATTAGTAGTCGGTGGAGTAATCTTTGGTATTATGCAAGTTCTTGGAGGAGGATCTGGAAAAACTTCCCCAACACAAACTGCTCAAGGACCAAATGATTCAACCAATTCTTCAGAGGGAAGTACCTCGACATCTCAGCCTGCCAAGAGCAACGTTGTTTTATCTTATTGGGGTTTGTGGGAACCTGAACCAATTATGGCTGAGGTTCTAAAAGAGTTCGAAGAAAAAACAGGCATTAGTGTTGATTATCGTCAACAATCACACAAGGATTATCGAACTCGTTTGCAATCGGCAGTTACTGAAGGAAATGGCCCCGATGTATTTAGATATCATGCTACTTGGGTGCCAATGTTAAAAAATGAGTTGGCGGTGTTGCCAAGCAGCATAATGTCAACAACTGAGTATGAAAAAACTTTCTATCCCATTCACGTACAACAACTTCAGTTAAATGGTCAGCTTGTGGGTATCCCTCTAATGTATGACGGACTGGGCCTTTACTACAACAAGGATATTTTACAAACAGCCAATGAAGAAGTGCCTGGCACTTGGGGGGAACTACGGGTTTTGGCCGAGAAGCTGACTGTTCGAAAAGGCAACGAGGTTGAGAGGGGCGGAGTAGCCTTGGGAAACACCACTAACGTTGAACACTTCGCAGATATTTTAGGTTTACTTATTTACCAAAATGGAGGGGATCCAGCTGCTCCAATTTCTGGAGAAGTGAGAGATGCCATAGACTTTTATGCACTTTTTGCTCAAGGTAAAGCAGTGTTTAGTGAAAATTTACCAAGTTCTACGGTTGCTTTTGCTCGCGGAGATGTGGCGATGATGTTGGCTCCTTCTTGGAGAGTTCACGAAATACTTAACTTGAATCCAGATTTAAATTTTGAGATAGCACCTGTTCCAAAATTGGGTAATAGCGAGTTTGGATGGGCAAATTACTGGGCTGAAGGAGTTAGCAAGAAGAGTGCTAATCAAGATGAGGCTTGGCAGTTGCTGGCGTATTTAAGCTCAAAAGAAGTATTGCGCAAACTTTATTCGGCCCAAAGTGAGAATAGAGCTTTTGGAGAGATATATCCTAGAGTTGATATGGCTGAAGAGTTGGCAAATGCTAAGTATGTGTCGGCATTTTTAGATGATGCTAAGTTGGCTAAGAGTGGCCCAATGTGCTCCTTTACTCATGATTCTGGTTTAAATGACAGTGTTATTGATTACTATAAAGATGCTGTTAACATTGCTAATAAAGGGAGTCTGTCTGAAAAGGAGATTCAAACTCTTGGCTCTGGGGTAACAAAAGTTATCGATCAGTACAAGTAGTATTATTTTTCTATCTGCCCCCATCTGTTAAATAGGGTTTTGATTCTGATTATGATTTGTATTACCGATCTTCAGATAATAAGCACTCTTTCTTATAGTTATCAGTTTAATGACCCTCTTTCGCTTCCTGAGATAAAAAAACGCCTGATTAATAAAGATTATTTACCAAGAATTTCAGCACTTAAGGTAAATGATCAGCCTGTCAAAAAGAGGATTAAATATTTAGAAGTAAATGGCTTGATTGCTCATCAAGATGACTGTTTCATTCTTTCTCAAATTACTCAAATAAAAAACCAGAAAAAAGAGGTAGAAAAAAAAATTTCGCTTAAAAAACAACGAATTCTGAACTCAATAAAAATTAGAAAAGATATTCAGAGATTAATTTCTTTGTGTATAAGACTTTCTTGGATTAAAGCGATTGGTATTACTGGATCAGTGGCTGTCGAGTCTGCATCACGAAAGGATGATCTTGATTTTATTGTAATAACAACTCAGAATCGTCTGTGGTTATCAAGAGCAATCCTTCTGATCTTTGCTCTTATCATCGGTAAAAAAATTACCTTTTGGAAACATTTTTTTGACAAGGACTTAAAGGATAAATGGTGTTTTAATCTGTGGTTAGAGGTAGAACATCTTCAGCTGCCATTATCTAAACAGAACTTTTTTTCTGCATTTGAGTCTACTCAAATAGATTGGATTTATGACACCGGTGGTTTTGAGCAAGAGTATTTTAAACAAAATACTTGGATAAAAAAATACTTTCATTCTTTACTTTGGTTTAAAGAGAGTATTCTTTCTCAAGATATGAAAAGTATTTTTGAACATTCCACTTTGTTAAATTGGCTTAATAAGATAGTGTTTCTTGCAGAATCTAAACATCTAGCTAAAAAAAACTCAATACCAAGTAGCAATCTTTTAGCGCACCAAGCTTGGATGCATGATGACACAAGCTATCGTCAATATTTAGATTCATGGCACCAAACATATAATAGTTTTTGTTCAGCTTTGTTTAAGAAAACGGAAAGATAATTTTGATTCTGATTACACCCCGTGAGCTTGCTTTAGGGGAATAGATCAGAATTGGGGGTTCTAGGGGGAATCCCCCTAGTGTGACTTGGGGTTTAAT
>CAZQWI010000048.1:1300-5453 GCA_964596995.1 uncultured Pseudomonadales bacterium | reverse complement strand
GGTTAGAAGGATCAGTCTGAATGGCGCTCACATAGGCATTTACTGCCCACTGATCTGCTTCTTCAACAGAACCAATTAATTCTTGATAGATCTGTGCCAACACTAACCAGTTTTGACTGTCTTGAGGATCAATGGTTGTTGAAGCCTGAGCTTCTCTTACGGCTTGTTCTACTAAAGAGGATATTTGTTGCTGTTCTTCTTTTGTAGGATCGGTTTTTTCTGAAAGAGCGAGAGCAATCTGCACATTGGTTAAAGCATAAGTGCGGCGAATTGAATCAAGATAAGGATTAAGCAACATTGCTTTTTGAGTGTGTTCGTAAAGTTTGACTACATTATTATCGGCTCGGCCTTTTTCAGCTAAATATAGATTGTGGAAACTTGTATAACTTTTTGCGGTGATAAAAGCGACAAATAATAATCCTGCTATCATCACCCCATTGGTAATTAAGCTAATCCATTTATCAGCTTGATTTTTTTGTGAACCAAGTTGAGCGATTCGATTACTATCAAGATTGGCACTCAATGGTCTTAACTTGAGAACAGAAAAAGAGTCTTTGTGTTGAGCGGTCCAGAAAGCGAGAAGAATTCCTTGAAGACCGATCATTAGCAATCCAAATGGTAAGAAAAACTGCATCACAAATGATGCTAGAATTACCCAGGTTAATGGCGAAGCCTTGTAAGCTTGATCTTTGGAAATCTTAAACACAAACTTTCCTGCGAGCAGCAACCAACTAATTATCCCCAAGATTCCCATCTGTACTAACATAGTTAGTGGTGCTCCTAAACCAGACTCAAATCTTAATTGCCAATAAGGAGTGGTGTTGAGTGAACTTGGTCTGTATCTGGAAAAGGTGGAAAGATAAGCCATTGGTCCTTGACCAATAATGGCAGCGCGGGGCACTCGTAAACTATCAAGCGCTACTGACCAGCTGCTTGCAAATGAGGGTAGTGGAGTTTGGGCTGGTTGTCCTGGTAACATTGACCAAATATGAAGTCCCACTCCAAAAACTAACAAGGGCAAGGTGATTACTTCAAAAGTACCAACTTTTTTGGTGCTAAAGATTCTGGCAATAATACCAATCAAGGCTAAAACTCCAAGTTGAGCAGCAATAAATGATCCTCCTGCTAAGTTAAAGATGATGGAATGGTCAAGTTCAAAGCCAGTGACAGCGGTAATTAAGTGGCTTGGTCCAATACCAAAAAGCTGAAGAAGACTGGCTACGTTTAATAGACAAATTGCTCCAGCAAAAACTGGAATGATTAAGTTGCTTTTTTTCTTATCGATTATTGATGCTCCAAAGATTGAGATAATAACTGAGGCAAGATAGACACCACCTAACCCAAGTAGATTTTCAACAGGATAGCTTTGAGTTAAAAAGGTTGAGAGGGCAGCAACACCTCCAAAGAATATTAGAGGTAAGGTAATTGGCGAAACCACGATTTTCCAAACTTTGTCCTTAAATGAGTTTAGAAAATAGAGGATGGAGATGATAATGCCAACAAAAAACAACAAATACATTTTGCTATCAAGTACAAAGCTGGTGGTGAGAGGAATGACAAGAATTGGGAGTAAGGCAACAGCTAGAATCAATACCCAATTGGCAATTTTTGCTGCAATTGAGCTTTCTGATTGGCTGGTTTTGGTGTCTGTTACTTTTTCAATAACTGGTTGAAAAGTGGAGTTGTTTGTCATATGAAAACTTAAAAAAATAATTACTATCTTTTAATGTGATAACAAAGAATTTCTCTAATTAAGAGATGTTTGAACCACAAACGAAAAATCTGCTATGATTAGATTATGAAAGAATCTGCTCACTCACGCAAGGGGGGAAAAAACACGAAAAAAACAAGTGAAAACTGGCGAGTTAATCTTGGATTCTCAATCATCGAAATCTTAATAGTTGTAACAATTGTTGCACTCTTAATCATTGCAGCTTTATTTTTTTTCCAACGTCATGCTGGCCGGGCGAGAGATGGTCAACGCAAATCGGATCTTCAACGACTTGAGGTAGTTTTTGAAGAGTATTACAACGATCACCGTTGTTATCCGCCATTTGAAGCTTTGCAGGAGTGTGGTGTTCCAGCTGATCCCGCAAGCAACGTCCTTTATCCAGAATATTTGAAAGAGATTCCTTGTGACCCCTATACTCATCAGCCATATTTGTATTTTGGTCTGAATGGTGACTATTGCTCTGGTTATAGAATTTTGACTGAGCTCGAGTCTCCAGATGATGTTGATATTACTGGCATTGGCTGTAGTTATGATACTGGTTGTAACTATATCTATGGCAATGATTATGATTATGGAGTTCAGAGGGGTTGGAAAGTTGAGGGAGCTTGTGAAGAGAGAGATGGTTCGGGAGTCTGTCTTGATAAGGAGTGGTTGTTGCCAGATCCAGGTGCAAACTATCAGCAAACTCACTGTATTTTAGAAAGCGGTGTGGCTAAGTGTCACGTAGTTACAGAAGAAGAGTTAAGAACAAAGTTTGACTGTCCCAGATCCTTTAATCCTGGGGAATGCTGCCCAACTGGAGGAACTTGTGGAGAGGTTAATTGCTCGGTTGACTCCCCAAATTTATGCGAGACTTTATAATGCAAATTGCGTACCAATAATTTATTACATACAACAATGAAAAAAAACATTTTTCAGTCACCTCAAAAAAACAGAAAAGGATTTACCCTTCTTGAATTATTGGTTGTGGTCATGATTCTAGGTATCTTGGTTGTGATTGGGTTAAGAAGTTTTATGACCAGCCAAGTTAAAGCAAGAGACTCAAAAAGAAAAAGCGAGATTGAGCAACTAACGAGAGCTTTGGAACTATTTAGAAATGATCAAGGTTATTATCCTGTGGGCAACAGCCAGGGTCAGATTATGATGCAAAGTTCAACTGATGGTTGGCTGACTTTTGAATGGGGAGAGGAATTTATTGATGTCAACAATCCCGACACTATTTATATGTCAAAGCTTCCTAGAATTTCAAATGCGGTGAGTTTTCATTATCAAGCGTTTGCCAGAAATGCATCTGGTGATTTTGTTGCAGTTACTCAAGAAGGTGGAGCCATCGAGGCTCAAGCCTACCAGATCCATACTTTGTTGGAGAATCCTGAAGACGGAGCAAGATTACCCGGCGTAACCGAGTATAACTGCGGTACGGCAGCAAGGCCAATGAGCTGTAATTTTGTGGTATTGAGTACAAATTTACCAGATAGCACTATTACAGTTTTGGAGGGTGACCCTGAATTGTTTTCAGAACCAACATCAGCTCCAACATTATATGTTCCATCGCCAACCCAAACAGAAACTGCTGAACCAACATCAGCGCCAACACTTGTTCCGACAAAAACTGAAACGCTTCCTACCCCAACAAGTTCTGACAAAATTGAGCCGTCACCAACAAGCTCTTTTAGTTCTGAGGAATTTGAGCCATCGCCAACATCAGGTTATTATTTACATTAACTCATCTCTGCAATCACATGAACAAAAAAATTCACAAATATAAAAACTCTTTATTGGGTTTTACTCTTATCGAACTTTTGGTGGTGATATTTATCATCGGAGTCTTGGTGGCTGTTTTGCTTGCAAATATTTTAGGAGCTAGACAAAGAGCAGAAGATACCCAAAGAAAAAGTGACTTACAGCAACTAAAAAGAGCCTTGATGATGTACTACGGAGACAATCAAGAATATCCAGATGATCTAGCTGAAGTTCGTGATGATGGGTACATTAAACAGTTGCCAGAAACAAATGATTACTGGGTATCTGCGGATGGTGAGGAGTTTAGAGCAACAGTTTTATTGGACAATATTTCTGATAAAGATATAGCATCTAGTAAAGCTAGGTGTCCTCGTAGCTCGGGTAGCTGGGGAGATGCTGAGTATGTAGTTTGTGAGGATTAGTTTTTTGCTTTTTCAAGAATCTATTTGACAAATTGTTTGAATTGGCGTAGTTTGGTATTAGTTACCAAATTGTAAGAAAAGATATATATGCCAAAACAACAAATAATTGCTGCTTCTGACGCTCGTAATAATTTTTCAGACTTAATTAGCAAAGTACAGTATCAAAATCAAGAGTTCTTGGTTGAGCGTTATGGCGAGGTGGTAGCAAAAATTGTGCCGGTCCAGACAGAAGAAAATGAGAGGGTTGAGGGTGCTA
>CAZQWI010000048.1:0-1290 GCA_964596995.1 uncultured Pseudomonadales bacterium | reverse complement strand
CACAACAACAGCAAAAGTCACAAATAGCTCAAAATGACGGAAGTGATAATTCTCAAGAACAGCCTGAAGAAAAACCAAGGGCAGAGTTTTTATCTAAAATAGCGGCTCAATCCTCATATCGTCAAGTTTCAGCGATGGGTAGAACAACCAGCATGCCACCCCGAATTGAAAGAAATGAGCAGATTGAACAAAAAGACCAAGATGAGCCGATTGTTCAGTCCCAGCGCGATGATGACTCCGGTTGGTCGGCTCTCAAGAAGTTGGAAGAGTTAATTGCAGCGCAAAAAGCAAAAAGTGAAGCAGAACGACAGCCAGCTAGAGTTCAGCAAACGCCAACTTCACTGAGCGATAGATTGAGATGGGGAGCTTCTATTAATCGCAATTCAGTTCAAAATGAGCAAGAAGATGTTGAAGATGATCAAAAGGAACAGGTGGAGATAATTCGCAAAAAGATTGATCTTTAGTTTTTTGCTTGAGTATTTGCGCCACTTTTCTTTTTAGAGTGAAACATCATTGCCAGAATAGAGACACACAATGAAATGTAGAAAACAGCTATAAAAATAAATCCCGCTCTCATTTGAAAAATGGTCCCTTCAAAGACAACTGTTGACATGTTCATATTTTTTTGTATTGATTAATAATCATTATCGAAGTATACCATGTGAACATAGACAGAAATAAGCATAGTCCAGCCTCTGAAATTATTGTCATTTTATCAACGATTATGAGTATAATGCTGGTTACTCCTAAACCTGAACCAAAATCTCTTAAACCATCTGCCATAAATAAATACTCAGTTTGTTTAAAGATGGGCAAGAACTTGGTAAAGATATGGTGTAATGCTTGCAAAGTATGAAGAGAAGGTTTTTTGATTATTTTCATCACCTCATTTTACAATTCAATTCTGAGAATAAGCGTAATGGTTCCCAAACTCTCAATTAATCAACCACTAATTAACTATCCACCAGTTAAACAGTACATCGTTGCTGGCCGGAGCATCAAAGCCAACAATAAATAAGCCCTCAACATCCTCAGTATTTGGATCATCAGCAACCTGAGCTTTCACATAAAGCACCTGATTATTAGTGCTACCCAGAGGTGTCACAAAGATTTGACTGTTGGCGCTAACTTTGCTGGAGCGGATGATTATTTGCTGTTGGCCAGATTCTATCTTGGCACGACCGCTAGTTTTGTGTGTGACAGAGGTTTCTTCCTGTCCGGTTTCACTGCTCAAATCATCGGCACCGATGCCAAGACCGTCAGCAAACTCGGCGCGACCGGTGGCACTAA
>CAZQWI010000047.1:0-5459 GCA_964596995.1 uncultured Pseudomonadales bacterium | reverse complement strand
GATAGCACTGGATCTGATAATAGATAAGCCATCAATGGACCTTTATTCATTCCTAGTCGCAGAAAATTTTCTGCAATTGGTACTTCAACTAACGCTGGAAAATAGGCAATTGCGCCAAACAGTACAGCCACAAAGTTGGTAATTAAATTATTTTTACCAGTAATTTGTTGGAACTGTTCTTGGGGAATCATGTCGGTGATGAAGGCTGCAAAGAAAACTCCGACAAGAAGTAAGGGTATGATCTGGTTAAAAAACTTAGTTGTCTCTGTCCACCAGTTGGCACGATTTTCTTTTGAAAGCCAGGTATATGAGAAAAACAGTTGCAGACCAGTCAGCAAAAAGATAATGGGATTTTTAATTGCCGAGTCAATTGGGGCAGTGCCGATTACCAAGATAGCAAGTAAGTTTACCCAAAAAACCTTTGACTGTTTTTTACTTAGTGTAGCTTTATTCTTTTCTATTTGAACCAAATCTTGCTTGCAGATTTCTTTTTCTTCTTTAAAAACAAACTCCATTATTAAACCTGTGGTGATAGCAAAAATAATCGAAATTACAAATCGAAAGATTGCAAAATCCCAGCCAATTTTTTGTCCAGTAAGAATTAAGGCAAGAAGGTTTACTGCAGGCCCAGCATATAAAAATGTGGTAGCTACTCCAAGTCCAGCTCCTCTTTTCCAGATGCCGGCAAATAAAGGCAAGATGGTGCAAGAGCAAACTTGAACCACAAAACCACTCACGGAAGCAATGCCATAGGCAAACCATTTTTTACTTCTTGATCCCAAATATTTAAAGATAGTCTGCGGATTGATTAAGCTGTTAACTGCTCCAGCTATAAAAAATGCAGGAATTAAACAGAATAAAACGTGAGCTTGTAAATAGTCAACAAGCCCTAGCCAACCTTGGTAAATGGAATCACCGATCAGAAGTTTTAATTCCGGTTTCTCCAGAAAAATTCCTATCTGATGCTGCCATAAAAAGATAACTACATATGAAAATAGAAGCAGAAACAGCGCCCAGTTTCTTTTTATATATGTTGATACTGAGTTCATTCTCTCTCCTTTTTTTCAGCAAAATTATTTATTATGTTTAGAATCTTTTCTTGCGAAAGATTGCCGGTGGCTACCACTTGATCATCAATCATTAAAACTGGACTTCCCATTATTCCTTGCTTAACAATCTCCTGGATGCCTTCAGCTCCAGAAATGTACTCAACTTCGGCCATAATCGAGTTTTCTTTGATTGCTTGTTCAACTAATTGATGTAGTGATTGGCAGGTAGGGCAACCCGAACCCAAGATTTTTATGTTCATGTCTTAATTATTTAATTAGTAATAATTATCTGTTTAAAAGAGTAAATACTTTGTCGACAATCATCTTTCCTTTTTTAGTTAGCGAGTAGAAAGATTGTCTACCATCTTTTCTACATGAAACTAAACCTTCAGCTTTAAAGTCTGATAGGTGATGCGAGGCAAGACTTTGGGAGATGTTAAATTTCTCAATAATTTCGCAAACGCAGTGTTCTTGATCTCTAAGTAAACAAAGGATCTGCAGCTTATTTTCTGAGCAAATTGTTGTTAGGAATTTTGAGAGTTTGCTAATTATGTTTGATTGAGTAGAACTAGGATCACAACAGTTATATGAATTCATATTCATATATTATGATAAATAAAAAATAAGTCAATGATTGGATGGATGAAACGATGAGATGAGACAGTAGTAAATATGAAATTTCAATAAATTTTGTGATTAAACAAAGAAAGTTTAACGAGATACTATATTAAGAATAACTCTAGCTTCGTATTACATTGTTTATATTTTTGATATTATATAGTTTCAAAAATCATCCTCGCAGTTTTTTTAGCTAGAAGCAACATCGTGTCATATATTGCAACTGTTGGATGTGATGGAGCAACCAGTTGAAAATCTGTACAAGCTAGTAATGTGGTTTGCACACCCTTATTAGATAAAGAAATGATAATATCTTGAATTATTTTTCTATCAAGTTCTGAATATTCATCATTAACCAATCGCGCAATACTCTGATTTAGTTCATTTTGTTCATTTAAAGTGGGTAACTCAACTTGAATACCCTCTTTTTCCAAAATATTGTTATACAGTTTATGATTGATGGTGGTGCTGGTTGCCAATAATCCAACCTTGGTTATCTTATTTTGTTGTAAGAATTTTTTTGTTTCCTCAACAATACTGAGTACAGGAATTTCTACAGCTTTTCTTATTTCTTCTAGAAAGATATGGACAGTGTTACACGGAATCACCAAGAAATCAGCTCCAGATCTCTCTAATCGCCTAGCAGCATCAACCAATAGTTGAATATAGGTTGTACTTTCATCATTGCCTTTAATAAATGAATCTTCTGTTGATAGATCAATTGGAACATTCCAAATGATTATTGGGGGTCTATGACTAGGATTGATTATCTTGGCTTCAGCAAGAACCTTTAGATAAAATTTGCTTGTTGTTTCAGGTCCTAAGCCACCAATAATTCCAGCTACATTCATTTTCATGCTAATAATTATATTATTTTTCCAGTTGGTTGAAAACCCAATTGATTAAATTGATGTTGATGGAGAACTACATAGGTTATCAAAGTTGTTTGTTGAGCATTTTACTTCCAACAAGTATCAGGGTGGATGCTAATAGCATTTCTGCTGTTTCTTCGACTGTTACCAACCAAAAATAAGTGGTTTCTGGAAATGATCCTGTGGAGCTAAAAATCTCGGTTAAGAGAATGATAAATAAACATAAACTGCTCAAAAATAGTATCCAAGTATTGGTCTTCATTTTTGATTGAAAGTATCTTAACCAATATCCACTCCAAAACACAAAAATAAAAATGAATGGTAAGTAATAAAGAATCCATAATGAGGAGCGGTAGCCCATTCTTATTGACAACTCAACAATTTTACTTGGATGGAATAGATCAAATAGCTCAAAAATACGATAAATATTTTCATGAATTTGAAGCAATTCATCTAATCCCAGGAACACAAGAACTAATGACAAAGGTAGAATAAATCTTTTATTTTCTTGCTTGATGGACTTTTTCAGTCCAACAGTAAAAAATATGATTCCAAAGATTATTAGCTTGAAAGATTGATACACGGTAGGAAGATTTTGCTCAAAATCTAAATGAAAAAACTGACTCAGGTGGCCCAAAAGCAGATGTAATACTAAAATTGAAGTATCAATACCAATAAGCCAAAAAAATAGGGTTTTTTTGTTGATGAGGAACTCATTTATTTTTCTTTTCATTTAAGTTATTTTAGATGAAAAAAGATAATGAGGCTATATCGGTGTGGCAAAAATATGTATTTTGTGACCCCACGGGGAATCGAACCCCGGTTGACGGAATGAGAATCCGCCGTCCTAAACCGCTAGACGATGGGGCCAAAATCAAAATGGCTACTTAATAAATGATATTATAACTACTTCCAAACTTTTGAACAATATCTGGTCTTTGCTCTACGGTTCTTTTCAGTTGAGTCAAATAGGCTTGACTTTGCATGAAACATTTTTGGAAAGCTTTTCAACAAAATCTATTTCTAATTATTCTTGTAATAACGCTCGTAATATATATAGGATATTGCATATGTTCTGGTAGAAAGGCCTATATTATTGCCTCAGGGTCAATGGAGCCAGCTATTCCAATTGGATCAATAATCCTCACTAAACCAGAAGACAAATACTATCCAGGGGAGGTAATCTAGTTCACTCGAACCATTGCTCAAATGCTTCCAATAAATCAAAAGATGTTAAACTCTGAAAACCCTAGCGATAAGAAGAAGATTGTTGTTTCTCATAGAATCATTAGTACTCAAAATAAGAATGGTGAGGTTACTTACCGAACAAAAGGTGATGCTAATGATAAGCCTGACTATAACTCCATTAACACCTCAAACATTATCGGAAGAGTATTTATATCAATTCCTTTTATAGGACATATCATTATTTTGTCGCAGCTAACTCATCATTTTTGGTTGTTTTTACTTTTATGGTTAATATTTGTGCTGAAAATTATCCTATAGCTGGTTAATGATTGAAAAAATGCTTGAGTTTATTAGCAATAAACATTTAATACAATGAACAAGATTACAAATAGAAGAGTTAGAAAACATCTAATTTTAGTAGCTATATTGTTATTGATCATAATCTTTGCAATTTTTATAAAAAACTCCAATTCCGCCTGGGAAGATAATGAAAAGATGCATTTTGGTCTGAATTTTATAGGCTTAATGAGCTCTGAAAATCCTATGATAATGGTCAATACAATCGATGGAATTCAAAACATCTCGGAAATTATCACTGATGGAACATTTCAAAATGGATTAAATAGTTGGAATAAAAAAGGAAAAGTATCAATTATTGCAGATAATGCAGATAAAAATAACTTGCAGATAGGTGAGGCCTATAGTAGCAATTTAATTTCTGAGAACTGTATATTTCAAGATGTTTTTTTCAAAGAAGGGTTAACACACATACTTTTTGAATATGAATTCTTTACGGAAGATGATTTAATTGGTTTTGACGATCTGGCTTTTGCAGTTCTAATTGATAATAATCTAGTTCATTTAG
This sequence comes from uncultured Pseudomonadales bacterium, assembly GCA_964596995.1. GTDB lineage: Bacteria > Patescibacteriota > Microgenomatia > UBA1400 > PJMF01 > DAOLOF01. Next base: position 867 of record CAZQWI010000047.1, on the reverse strand, counting down.
AGGCAGCAAATCCCGACAAACTAGAGCTTCAAAAAAGTATTATAAACTTGAATTTTCAAGAATCCGCTAATCATCAGATAAAAATTTGTGCTGGCAACTCAGGAGATAGAAATAACTCTAGTTGGATTAACCTATATAAAATTTCTTCTAATGTGGCAGTTTTAAATCCTTCTTCTTCATTAGTAATAAAAAAATATGGGAATAACGTTTGTATTAAATATGAGATTGATGATGAGATATTTGAATCATGCTCTCAGAATCAACTATCTGTTACCTTTAATCAACCTGTTACAGATGAGTTGAGCACAATTCAGCTTGATGACTTTTCCTTTGAATTACCCTTGTTCGTTTATTCAGAGCAACCCTCAGCAATTCAAAATGCAAACATTTGTATATTAGATGATCGTCGGTTAGCTCTTTACTATCCAAGAATATCAGGTTTATTGCAGAATCTTTGGTTGAAATACTCATATGGTTTGAATGCTGATTGGGAAAACGCAATTGCCACAAAACCGGTTTTTAGTGATTTGTCTCTAGATTTGCAAAGAGCATCCTGCACAAATGAACGATGCATAATTTTTTTTGAAACTCTTGATCAACACTCCTTTCAACTGGAAGACAATTTAACTGTTTTAGTTAAACAGTGTGACCATACAGACCAATGTTCTGATGTATTTATGCCAGAAATTACCCAGTCTTGTGAGGAGTTAGTAATGCAAAATGATATCTCTTCAGTTGTCATAAACGAAATTATGTTTAATCCAAATGGAGATGATAACGTGAATTGGTATGAAGGAGAATGGATAGAGCTGTTTAATCCAAACATGGTTGCAATTAACTTGAATAACTATGTAATTAATGATGCAG
>CAZQWI010000046.1:0-5658 GCA_964596995.1 uncultured Pseudomonadales bacterium | reverse complement strand
AAAAATAGAGACTATTTAATTCTTTCTAATGGACACATCTGCCCAGTTTTATATACTGTGTTAAACTTAGCAGGCTTTTTTCCAGCTATTGAACTCAATACATTTAGAAAGCTAAATTCTAGATTGCAGGGTCATCCTCATCATTCATCTTTACCCGGAGTTGAAAATACTTCTGGACCACTTGGTCAAGGAATTTCTCAGGCAGCCGGCATTGCTCTAGCTTTAAAAAGAGATAAAAAAAAGAACAGAGTTTTTTGTGTAATGAGTGACGGTGAACAACAAGAAGGTCAAGTTTGGGAAGCCTATCAGTTCATCAATAAATATAAACTAGACAACCTCACTTGCATTATTGACCGTAATCAAATCCAGATCAGTGGAGTTACCGAAGAGATCATGCCTCTTGAAAACCTCAAATCTAAACTTAACAGTTTTGGTTTAAATCCTTACGAGATTGATGGACATGATCTTCAACAGATATACTCGGTGACTAAAACAGCGATGACTGACAGCCAGCCAGCGGTAATTATCGCCAACACTATTCCCGGAAAAGGTGTCGATTTTATGGAACACAAAAGTGAGTGGCACGGCAAAGCTCCCAATGCAGAAGAAACAAAAATAGCATTAGCACAATTAAAGTTAAACAAATGACAGCACAATCAAATAACCAAGAAATGGCTGCCACCAGAGATGGTTTTGGCGTGGGTATTGTTGAGGCTGCTCACAATAACCCTTTAGTTTATGCTCTTTGCGCTGACTTAACAGAATCAATGCGCCTTGATAAATTCGAGAAACTCTTTCCAGAGCAATTTGTGCAAACTGGAGTAGCTGAACAGAACATGATTGGCGTAGCTGCCGGACTTGCTCTTGCAGGAAAGATTCCTTTCGCTACTAGCTTTGCTGTCTTTAGCCCTGGAAGAAGTTGGGATCAGATACGGGTTTCGGTTGCTTACAGTAACTTAAATGTCAAGGTTGTGGGTGGACATGCAGGAATTGATACTGGCCCAGATGGAGCCAGCCATCAAGCGCTCGAAGACATCGCCATGATGAAGGTACTACCAAATTTGATTGTTGTTGAACCCTGCGATGCCCAACAAGCAAGAGAGGCAACACTAGCTCTTGCCAACCATCAGGGGCCAGCTTATTTAAGATTATCTAGACCAAAGTATCCAGTTTTGACACACAGCAATGAATTTAAAATTGGAAAAGCAGAGATTCTACTAGAGGGTAATGATCTCTCCTTAATCGCTTCTGGAAGTTCTGTTCATGATTGTCTCAAGGCTGCAGCCATTTTAAGAAAAAGAGGTATGAAGATTAAGCTCATTAATATGCACACCATCAAACCAATCGATAAAAAAGCTATCATAAAAGCTGCTAATCAAACCAAAAATATTATTTCTGTGGAGAGTCACCAACAAAACGGAGGCTTAGGTTCATCAGTAGCTCAAGTAATAGCGGAGGAGTTAAATCGTTCTATTGACCCCGAAATTAAATTTGCCATGATCGGCGTCAGTGATTCTTTTGGAGAGTCAGGATCAGAAGTAGAGTTGAAGAAAAAATATAAGATTGATTCCCAATCAATAGTTTCTCAAGTTATCTCTCTTCTTAGGTAAAGTTTTTCCAATCAATCAGGCCTATAGTTGTATACTTTGATATATTTAGATATAATACATACCTATTATATATTTTGTGCTTTTTTTGAGAATTCAGAAAATGCATTGGAGGAGGCAGACAAATGCAAAATACTAATATTATCAGAAGTATCGCAGCAATACTTACAATAACATCAGCTGAATTTATTAATCAATTATTTGTAAATCAAATTGAGGCTCAGAGTGCTAGCGCAAGTAGTGAAGCACAATCAGTGTGTCCCAGCGATGAAGGTTGGACAAAAATTGAAAGTAAGAATGACAATGAAAAAGAATTCACATTCAATGCTAAAGCAGGATTTGTTGTTTCGGAGGTTTGCATTAAAGGAAGCAATGATATAGCTCATTTTACTGCTGATGGCACTAAATTATGTTGGATTGCTAGGGGCATAGGAACTAACTCTGCAACAGCTTCAGAAGATGTAGCTAATTGGCAAGAGGAAGGAGTCTGTCACGATATATCTCACGCCTCTTTTAAGGAGATTATAGCACCCACCTCAACTCCTACACCTACACCAACAATACCAGCTACTTCAACAACTCCTACAGTAGAACCAACTCATTGCCCAGATCCAACAGCCACACCAACCAAAACATCTTCTACCAATGAAAGTTTTGATAATTCATCTAATGACTCTTCAGAAGATGAAAAAAAGGAAGGAGAAGTTCTTGGAGCCTCTACAACAGGTATGGTACTTGGAGCCACAACCTATGCTAAAACTGGCACAGCTTTAGATAGCTTATTGCTTTTATCTGCATTTTCAAGCTTATCTATATCAGGATATGCTTGGAAAAAATGGCTTAAATAATTTCGACTACACCATAAGTAGTTTAAACCACTTTGTATGTCTGCTCATCGTAAAAAAAATCATTGGATAGTCGTTGCAATCGCAACGACTATCCTTTCTGTAGTTTTTTTATCAAATTATCTCCTTCGCAATATTGCCAACATCGATCATCTTGATGATGCGAAAGTATCTCAGCAGATTAATTTAGCTTTACCAAAATCTATCTACATCAGTTCAATTGTAAATAGTGAGATCATGGTTGCTATAACTCAAGAAGAAAATCTTCCAATAGCTCAAGATAAACCCACATATTTACTCAATTCTCCCAAGCCTGGAGATGATGCTAACATTATCATTTACGGTCATAACTCAAATGATGTATTTGGCAATTTACATACCATTAAAAAAGGTGAGGAAATCATCATCGGCACCAGTGAAGGCACCATTCATCCCTATCGAGTAACTGAAATACTAATTGTTGAGCCAAGTAACACCAAACCCTTGCAAGCAACTAATTATGAGTTGTTAACACTTTATACTTGCACAGGATTATTAGATTCAAAAAGACTGGTGATTCAAGCCCAGCCAGTAGAAACCAGTAATTAACCAGTCTAATCACAAAAAAATTTAATTATATTTAAAAAACCCCTGGTATAGCCGTAATCCCTTTAGACTTTAAGTATACAGATGGAGGTATTTTTGAATCCTTAAATTGATTGAATAATGCCTGATCCACACCAACATTTTCAAAAACAGCTTCCATTGGAGTATGAGGGCCATGTAATAGTGGATTTATGTCGTGAACTGCCCTAGTCATTTCATCGTATTTAATAATTGGAAGAAGAAAGGTAATTAAAGGAACCATACAAGCTGCATTATTAGTAGAATCACTTTTAGCAAAAAGCTGTGCCCAATCAGTATATTCGGTATGCACACTTGCTGATAATCGTTTGTGTAACTCCTCGCTTGTTTCTCCAGCTTGCCGATACCTTAGCCAACAAGTTGGAGAGATTGGATCTAATGCTAAGCTATCGGTTGGATCCTTTATCCAAAATGATGGTTCAATTTCTTCAAATGTTTTGCATGCAATACCAAACTTACTTTGAACTTCAAAATATTTTGAAAAGGCATCAGCATTTTTAAAATATATTTCCTCTATATCTTCAATTGCAACACTCGCCAAACCTATTTGATCATGAGGAGGTCTAAAAGGCAGCAATGGAATTGGACCATCTCTTAAGATTCTTTCACTATACCTTCCCCATCTTAGTTTGATAACGATAATATCATCTCCAGTCAAATCATTAAGAACATCCATTGTGGGTTTTGTAGAACCCAACAAAGATTCTAACCTTGTTAAAAGGTTTTCCCAATCTTGACTATACAACACCTCTTTTCGATTTTTAAAATTTCTTGTTCCTAAAAATGAATTTTGTAAATCTAAATACCAACCGCCCCGTATTCCTAAAGCATTGTTCATTAATAATAAAAATCTATTAAGCCAATCTTTATATCGTTGGTTTTGAGCTAACTCTTCATGAAATTCATCTGATCTTTCAATAAAACCATTAAGAATTTCTAAGAATATAGGGTGAATTGAGTTTATGATGATTTCACCATCATCATTCTCTAATAAAGAGAATAGATGAGAAAGAAACTCTAGATGTAACTTAATTCCTTGATCAGCTATTAATTGTTGATATGCAATTTCCTCAGGATCAACTTGCGTTCCCACCCATACAGCACTTCCGACGAAACCATCAGGTATTCTTAATGCTTTTAGAAATATGTCTTTGATCGCTAAGCCTAAACCCCTATGAGTCGGTAAGTTGTTTTCCAGAAGAATCTCTGCAGGCTTAAGACTCTTCCCAGCAATTAGAGAATCCAAAGCAAGAGTAGAGGTTACAGTGAATAAGGCTTTGTCATGTGGATAGATAATTTCAGGAAAAAGAGTAACAAAAAAGACACCCATCTCCATTTTGTCCATTAGCCAAGCAATATGATCTGAATCAGATAAACCATATATTTTTTGATAATAATCTTTAAAATTAAGATTCGAATATCTGGATTGAATTAACAAAACACCATTTCTTATTCTTTCCACAGCATCATGAGATTGTTCAATAAAAGCATTGATTAATTCGCGGTTTAATGGTTTTTTTTCACTTGCACCTAATGGCATATTTTTTTCTAATTAAAGAAGCATTTACCGACTTAAAGCTATCTCTATCTCTTCAACTTTTTCCTGATCATTTAGCCTTGCGTAAGCAAAAAATGGGCTTTTTTGATGCAAATAATCTGGAAAAAGATAGTGTAAATCATCAACTAAGACTGCCTCTTGTTCAAATAACTCTTTGGCGGTCAACCATAAAAAAACACCCTCAGCGCACTTATCACCAACTGGCAACTTAAAACTGTCAACCTCAATCAAATAAAAACCAACCAGCCAATCCTGAGGATAACCTTCAAAGGTACTTAAAAAGCCACAGAACTTAACTTTGTCAGGCTTAAATCGTAATCCAACCTCTTCTTCAGTTTCACGAATAGCTGCTGTTAAAAAACTCTCATCACGATTAACCTTGCCACCAATTCCATTTAATCGTCCAGAATCAACCCATCGATTTTCATTCTTTTTAATAAATAGATATTTATCTTGATGATGTAAAAAAATGGTAACTGATGGCTGAAGTTCTCTTTTTTTCATATCTACTTATTTTTGACATTTTTCACAAAAAACTGTTCCTCTGCCTGCTATTTTAACATTGCTTAATTTACTCCCACAACTTACACATACTTCTCCAGCTCTACCATAGACATTCAAATGGTGTTGATGTTCACCCGACATTCCAGATAAATCAACATACTTACCATCAAAAGTGGTACCCTTGTGTTTAATTCCCTCATCAAGCACTTTTTTAATATAAATCACTAATTTCTTGAGCTCACTCATATTAAGTGAGTTTGCTGGTCTGCGAGGATCTATTCCAGCTAAAAACAAGGCTTCGGCAGCATAAATATTTCCGATACCAGCCACCAGCTCATTGAGCATGATGGCTTGTTTAATGGGAATAGTTCTTGATAAAACCCGTCCTTTTAAATAGTTTGCTGTAAAAAGATCATCATTAGCATCAGGCCCCAATTTTACAAGCTCTTTTTCAACTTGCGAATCTGTTAAGACTCTAATCCATCCAAAAACCCTCATGTCGTTAAAGAACAGGTAAGAT
>CAZQWI010000045.1:0-5821 GCA_964596995.1 uncultured Pseudomonadales bacterium | reverse complement strand
ACTCGATGAAACCCAAACCGATAAGGATCGATATGGACGTTTACTACGCTTTGTTTTTTTGGATGATGGAACTGATATAGGCTTAGAGATGATTAAGCTTGGCTATGCACACTCAACTCCATATGGTAATACTCCACATAAATATTTAGAGGTATATACTCAGGCTGAACTTGAAGCAAAAACAAGTCAGTTGGGTTTATGGAACCCCGAAATTTGTGAAAATCTTCTTGAATAGAAAATGTTTGTCTTTTTTCTGGCTACTTATATTTCAAGTAAACAATAGTTGACATAATGTAAAAAATATATTACATTAGCTGTATTATGAAAAATAATACATATCATCGCATGCGATTAATAATTATTACATTTGTTTTGGCTGTGGTTTTTTTGGCTGTGTACAGCGAGAGTTATCTCTTGGCTGCAGCAGGGGTTTTAACGGGGATGGTTGTTTTGGTACTGGTTCGCTCAGGAACAAAAATAAAAACAGATGAAAGAGAGTTGACAGTTCAAGAAAAGGCAGCGCGGTTAACATACGCTATCTATGCGCCTACGCTAGGTATTTCCTCATTTTTATTACTTTTTCCATCAAAGAGTGGGTGGTCAGTTTTTCGAAGTGGTGAATGGCTTTTTACTGATACCATTGGCATGGTGTTTGCCTATTTAACTCTATTCTTAATTGCTATTTATGCGATTGTCTATCACTTCTTTAATAGACAGTTTGGAGGGGGTAGAAATGAAAAATAAGATCAAGATTCACCGAGCTATGCATAATCTTACTCAAGAACAGTTGGCTGATGAGATCGGAGTAAGTCGTCAAACAGTTAATGCTATCGAGAGTGATAAGTACTTACCATCTTTGGGCTTAGCTTTCAAAATTGCCAAATTATTTAAAGTTACCATCGAAGAGATCTTTATTTTCGATGAAAAGAAGGATAATTATGAAAATTAAATCAATTAAAGGAAAATTCTTCTACATCTTGGCTGTCGGTGTCAGTATCTTTTTATTAATGTTTTTTATTGTTGGAGTGTGGATTGGTCATGAAGCCAAAAATTTATGCCAGAACGCAAAGTGGCAATATAACAATCCAGATTGTGTTGAAGCACTGATCACTCAGCTTGATGATGAAAATCAAGGGTATCGACATCGCAATCATGCTATTTGGGCGCTGGGCCAGTTTGGTGATGCCAGAGCGCTACCTGTTTTAGAAAAATATTACACCGGCGAAATTCCAGACAGAGAGCCAATTGATGAGATGATCAGTCAGTATGAACTGAAGAAGGCTATTAATCTTGTGGGGGGTGGCACAAACCTTTCGGCGGTAATTTGGAGGGGAATTATTGAAGATTAAGTGAGAAAATAGAGGGTAATGAGACTCTGGTCATTACACCCAAAATATCTTAATTTACGGCGGTTAGTAGCTATTTGAGTGTGAATGAGTTAACTATAAATTATTATTAGTGTTGTTAGCGAATGTATTAATAATAGTTTTCACAAAATTTTCCAGATATACTGAGTTATAAATATTATGGAAAAGTTTCTTTCACTATTTAAACAGCCATCTCGACCAAAATCAAAAGAAAAAGAAGAACACTCTCTCGTGTTTGAGTTCGTTGATGAATCCTCTGCCAATCAACCATATGTCCAAAATGGAGAGCTACATCACTACTTAGATTTTTTTGGAAAAGTATCAACTTCAGTGTTCAGCGATGAAACATTTGCCCATAACGAAAATCGACAGCAATCAATTGGAAGAACTTTATCACTTTTATTTAATCTACCAAGCAGGGGTAAAGTTTTAGATGTTGGCTGGGGAGCTAATAAATTTGTAGCACAAGGTATTGCGCAAACGGGTGGGGAGGTTTCTCTAATTGATTGTTATTCTGCGGATTCTGAAGCTGATGCACTATCAGGGATTCATCCTCCAAAAAAAGTTGAAGATGTTGATGGTGTTTTTACTAGATATGTAGGTGATTTTGGGCAAATTTCTGCTCATGATTCTGAATTAACTAGAGAAAAATTTGGATCAATAATTTTTAATGGATCTTGGGTAGCCCATGGAAATAACTGGACAGTAATGGAAACTCTCTCTGGGCAATATACTTTGCCGGATGATAATGGAGCAATAAGCTATGCTTCACAGGAATACCGAGATTTTATTGATCAACAACTTGACCATTTATTAGCAGAAGGTAAACAGCATCTATCAGATAATGGGGTGATGATCTTGGCTTCTTCTAGATATGCATTTCATGGTGCTGGTTATTCGTATTTAAGCTTGCCAGAAGAAAAACTCCAATTTTTAGATGTAATGAGACGGGTTAAAAAAATGGGTGCTAAAAGAATTACTGTTATTGGTGTTAGTAACGAAGGAATGGAAAAGATGTTTCACGAAAATATCAGTTCCAAAGATAAAATTAAATCAAGAATAATGCAGATTGTCCATCGTTTTTTTGTGGGTGGTTTTCGTGGTCCAAAATATGAGTTAAAGATTGACGGTAAAAAAATGAGCTACTCAGAAAGAGAATCGTATTTTTCTGATGAAACGAATGTTGAAAAACTTCTAGAAGAACATTCAGACATTGCAACTCTGATTCAGGCGGAACTAGAGACAGTCACAGCCAGAGGAAAGGCAATTCTAGAAAGATTGACAGGAGGAGTTGCTGCTCTAATGGGTCCTGATCTAGATTCTTCTCAGACAAGAGACGCTCAATTAGTTAATCAAGAGATAGGAGATATTTTTCCTGACAACATTGCTAGGATTGATGCGATTGCTATTGAGTTTTAATTTTTTAAAAAAATAAATTTATTGTTTCCAAAGGTTCAAACTCAGAAAAAATAACATTGCATTAAGCATGTTCTGTTGATTTTCTAAAAGTTGTAGCTCTAGCTCATCTTCTGCAATCAGTTTATCAGAAAAGGTAAAACCTTTATTGCCAATAGGAGCATTTAAGCTGTAACCATTTGTTGAGTTGTGAGCAAATTTTTGTTGAGCTTCTGTGTCAACTAACTGTTGCTCAACAATAAGAGCCTTTTTCTTTTCAATTTTTTGATTAAGATCAGCTATTACTTGTTGCATTGCTGCGATTAATTCAATTAGCTGACTAAGTTCGTATGTTTTTCTCTGAGCTGCCTCCTCAATATTATGTTTCAAGGCGTTAAAAACAGCCAGAATTCCCAGATTATCTCTGTCATTGAGTTCAACTTCTCCAAAACTACTAGCCAGAATTTCTGCGGCTTGATGATTCTTAGTTTCTTCTCGAACTTTACTCAAAGCTTCTTTAAGAGGAGAGATAGTTTGTGCAAGAAGATCATCATCTGTTAATAGCCATTGAAAGCTGTTGAGAGTTAAAGCCAGGCCAGAAAAACCTCTATCTACTTCACCTGTTTGAGGGAGAGTACCAAAGGCAACGACCATGGCATAAGGATCTTGATAATTTTCAAAAGAATAAGTACCTTTTCTAGTTGTTGGTACCACGATTTCATGAACTCTTTCTGCAGACATTTTTTGCCTCCTTGATAGAGACAAGCGGGGAGAAAAAAAAGACTCCAAGAGAGGAGTCAAGTTACTCTCGATGCTCGTCGAATTAATAATTTTGCTGAAGATCGGACTTATACACTTTTTAGTGAATTACCGTTGCGGCACAGTCGCAGATTTTCACTGCATTCCACAGCAAGAATCATAATAGTAAAGATTAAATTGCTTTTCAAGTAGATAACTATTTTATGTGTTTTTGTATTAGGTTTAGAATACTGCTATAGTAATATTTGATAGGCCGATAATAATTATCAAATAAAATATGAAAAAAACATTCTCAATTATGGCCGTGGTTGCTGGCATAATCATTCTTCCTAGTGTAGTGCTAGCGCAGCAAAATCAGCAAGGAGCTCAAGCTCAAGATAGAGTTCAAGATTCAGCTGTCCGTCAAGAAATGGAAACTCCTCAGGGCAATCAAGTTCAAAATAGAGTTGTAACTCAAAACGCTGGCGAAGAGTCTCAATTAAAGGTTAGTACTCAAGAGAGTTTGCAAAATAATGAAGAAGTTTTAACCATGCAAGCTAGGGGTGGATCTGTTAAAGAGAATATGGGAGAGGTGGCTCAAAAGGTTCAGCAATTACTGAGTGATGAGGAAACAAATGTGGGTATTGGTCCAAAAGTTAGAGAGATTGCTCAGCAACAGGCCGAGGCTCAAGAAGAGATCGAGGATGAAGTAAGTAAAATTGAGTCACGTCAGGGTTTAACCAAAAAACTTTTTGGTACAGATCACAAGGCTGTTAAAAACTTAAAACAACAAGTTGAACAGAATCAAGTTAGAGTCCAGAGTCTACAAGAGTTGCAAAATCAAACAGCCAATCAAGCTGAAGAAGCTCAGATTCAAGAACTAACCCAAGTTTTGTTAAGTCAAAATGAGGCTCTTGAAGAACAGATTCAAGCAGAAGAAAAAGTCGGCAGTATTTTCGGCTGGCTAATTAAGTTGTTTAATTAGTAGTTAAAGTTATTTGTCTTGACTAATTTTTCATGGTAGAGAATAAAATACAGATTGCAGAAAAAGATCGAGATGGTGCTGAAATAGGCAGAGTGATACTTGAGCCTGATAAAAAAAGAGCGGGGGGTCATTATCTAAGGGACTTGCATGTGGTTGAAGAACACAGAGGCTGCGGAATAGGGACAAGCTTATTGAGAAGAGCTTTAGAACAAGCTGGTGGACGAGTTTCTTTAGAAGTGGATCAATCAAATACTCATGCTTTAGATTTATATCTACGAATGGGATTTAAGATTGTCGAAACAGTCAATTCAAAAAATGGTCAGATATTTTTACGGATGCAAATGTAATAATAGCTTGTATATTATAAAAGTTTTTTTGTTTTTGACGCTACAGTGCCCAAGGTTTCCATACAGGAATTGGTTCATCTGCCTCTCTCCAGCGAATAGGTGCGCTTAGGGTCCAGTTCCAGTAAAAGTTGTCAACCCAACTGGTGCCTCCATTGGTAAGATCACACCTAGCATCTGGGTCTTTAACACAATAATATTCAAGCGTTTCGAGGTGATGATTAGTGCAATTTGTGCGGATTGGTCCACTTGACCCATAACTTTTAACTAATTGTCGTTCGCCCTCGGCGCAAGCTGAATTACATCCCATGTCTCTTGTACAAAAATTATTACATCCATAATTTTCATACTTATCTGAGCTTACACAGGTCCATGGATAGGGTGGATATGAATCATTGTCGGTACTGGTTGGAGTTGGAACAGGGGTGTCCTGCTCATTTTCTTCAGACTTATTTGAAAGACACAAATAGCATTTGTTGGAACTACAATCACTCATGGTTTTTCCATATTGATTGTATTTGGTGAAATCATGCGAATAAAAAGCATTTGATTCAGGAAGAAAGCAAGCAAAAATCTCTTCATAACCGTTGTGGGTTGTTATGAAAATCTTTTCGAGTTTTTGTGTATTTTGGTTAATGTACGAGTTTTTTAATTCATTTGCTGAAACGAATTTATCAATTATTTCTCTAGAAAGGTTGCTGCTGAGAGGTTCTGCTAAAAGATCCTCTTCCCAAGGATGAGGTTGATTAATTGCCTGAAAACGATCGGTAGTTTTGATAAACTCGCTGGCAAGCAGTAATGAGGAACTATCGCGTCCCCGATTAATTTGTTCAATGGGATTTAATGCTGATAAGACAACAACAATCAAAGCTAAAATGATAACTACAATTAAGATCTCTATTAAAGTAAATCCTAAAGATAAGTGAGCTTCTTTAGAAAAAGTTTTCTTCACATTTCTACTATAAAACAAGGTAGGTTTTTTGTCTAAAAAA
>CAZQWI010000044.1:0-6041 GCA_964596995.1 uncultured Pseudomonadales bacterium | reverse complement strand
TAAAAGCAAAAAACCGGTTAATGCATTGGGAGATTAGTATCTTCCACAGTTTTTTGCAAAAAAAATAAAGGATATGTTACAACCAACATACACAAATAAATATAAACATGAAATCAAGGTTGGTGGAAAAACCATCGAGTTTACCATCGGCCAGTTCAGTGAGCAAACGGCTGCGGCTGTTTTGGCTCGTTGTGGTGAGACGGTCGTCCACGTCACCATTGCCCTAGGGGGCAAGGTTGATTGGGGCTATTTTCCTCTCAATGTAGAGTACGAAGAAAAACTCTATGCTAGCGGAAAGATTAAAGGTTCTCGCTGGGTAAAGCGTGAAGGCAGACCAACCGATGACGCAGTCTTGAAGGCTAGAGTTATCGATAGAACCATTCGTCCTCTATTTCCAGAAGGAATTACCAATCAAGTTCAAGTGGTGAGTACAGTTTTTTCTTATGATCAAGAGAATAGCCATGATATGGTATCTTTGATAGCTACAGGTTTAGCCCTGAGCATTTCCAAGATTCCTTTTGATGGTCCAGTAGCTGGTTTACGAGTTGGCTACAGTAAGGAAAATAAGAATTTTATTTTTAATCCCACTGAAACTGAACAAGAAACACTAGACTTAGACTTAATCGTTTCTGGCACAGGCCAGTCGGTGGTTATGGTAGAGGCAGGAGCAAATGAAGTTGATGAAGAGATTGTTCTTGAGGGAATTGAGAAAGCTCAAAAAGAGTTAAAGAGCATCTGCTTGGAAATTAATAAAATTGTTAAAGAGGTTGGACAAGAAAAAGTTCAGCTTGTAGAGCCTTTGAGTAAAGAAGCAACAGCTCGTGCTGAAAAAATTAATCATGAACTATCCGACAAATATCATCAACAGATTCTTGAAGCTGTTAATAAACAGGGAAGACTGGAAGATTTTGACCTTGATGCCCTCGTTGAAGAAATGACAGCCTATCTTAATGAGTATATCTTCAATGAAGATGACTCGGTTGAGGTCGAGGCAAAAGAAGTGAAAAATGCGGTTTATGACTTGATGAAGCAAGTTGCTCGCAAAATGATTCTTGATGAAGGTACAAGACCAGATGGTAGAAAACTCGAAGAAATTCGTCCAATCTGGACGGAGATTGATGTTTTACCAAGAACTCATGGCAGTGCAATGTTTAAACGTGGAGCAACTCAAGCTTTAACGGTCACAACTTTAGGTAGTCCATCTTTGGGTCAATATATTGAAGACATTGAGGGTGAAGAGGTTAGACACTACATTCATCACTATAACATGCCTCCTTATGCTTCGGGAGAAGCCGGAAGATTTGGGTATCCAAAACGCCGAGAGGTTGGTCATGGAGCATTAGCCGAAAGAGCTTTGCTACCAATGATTCCTTCACAGGAAGAGTTCCCCTACACCATTCGCGTGGTGAGCGAGATTATGTCATCAAATGGTTCGACCAGTCAGGCTTCAGTCTGTGGTTCAACTCTGTCTTTAATGGCAGCTGGAGTACCACTTAAAAAGCCAGTGGCAGGAATTGCCATGGGTTTAATGAGTAACGAAGACATGAGCAAGCATTCCGTTCTTTCAGATATTCAGGGTTTAGAGGATCATATCGGTGACATGGATTTCAAGGTGGCTGGTACCAAAGATGGTATTACTGCCATTCAAATGGATATCAAACTTACCGGTATTACGATTGATATCTTGAGAGAAGCTCTCAAACAAGCTCATAAAGGCAGAATGCATATTATGGGTGAGATGCTCAAGACTATCAGTGAGCCTAAAAAAGAGCTGAGTACTTTTGCACCAAAGATTGATCAGGTAGTAATTCCCGTAGATCGTATCGGTGAAGTGATTGGCCCAGGAGGTAAGGTAATCAAGGATATCATCGCCCAAAGCGGTTCCGAGGTTGATATTGACGAAGATGAGGAACGTAATGTTGGTGTAGCCAATATTGCTAGTAGTGATCAGGAGGCAATCAACAAAGCTCGTCAAATGATTGAGAATATTCTTAAGGTTGTAGAGGTTGATGAGGAGTATGAAGGACAAGTTACCCGAATCGAAGGCTATGGAGCTTTTGTGGAGTACTTGCCAGGTCGTGAAGGCCTAGTTCATATCTCTCAAATGGCCACTGGTTTTGTGCAAGATCCAAATACCATTGTTAAGCTTGGAGATACTGTTAAAGTCAGAGTTTCTGAGATTAAAGATGATGGTAAGATCGGTTTATCGATGCTGACCAAGGAAGAAGCTGAACAGATGAAGCAGCACAGACAAGACAGCGGTGGGAGATCTAGAAATGGTGATCGTCGTGATGATCGAGGTAGACCATCAAGAGGATACTCTGATAGAAGAAGAGATGATAATCGCTCAAATCGCGGTTAAATAGCTCGAAAAAGCAAGAATTTACAGCCCACCTAACGGTGGGCTGTTTTTTATCGATTAAATCTAGGCACAGGAACCAATAAATTAGTATTCTTAAGATAATCTTGATAATCCTGGTTATCGCCAAACTTGCTTAAATATCTTTTTTCAAGTGGAGGCACTCCCGAAACAAACAGAAGCAAGAAAGTGATGAACATTGGGCCAACAACTGTTAAAAACTGATAATTATTGAAAGTTGGTAAACAAAACAAGAACACTCCCCACCAACACATCATTTCTCCAAAATAGTTCGGGTGTCTTGAGTATTTCCATAATCCCACATCAGTCCATCGATTCTTATTTTTTGGATTGTTTTTGTATTGAAACTTTTGTATATCAGCGGTTGTTTCGATTGTTAACCCAGTTAACCAGATTACTAGTCCTAGTATTGACCATACCCTCAGTGAAGATGATTGTGCAAAAAAGACTATCGCTGGAAGCATAATTATCCAAACGGATATTGCTTGTAAGAGCCAAAATTTTCCAAACTCAACAACACTATTTCTGATTTTATTGAATCTGTCGTCAACCTTTATCTTCATAATTCTGATAAAAAGATAGCCAGAAAGTCTGACACCCCAGATTGCAATCATGGCTAATAATAGCCAGTGTACAGGTGCTTGATCTGAACTAATAAATGAAAATATTGTAATAAGAATAAAGGTCAAACCATAAGATAAATCGGTAACCTTATCGGTTTTATTAATGGCAGCAATAATAAAAAAGAAGATTTGAATTAGTAAAGATATAAATAGAGACTGGAGAATAATTTGAAAAGTTGACATAAATCTTTATTTGCTAGCTAGTTATTAATAATAATGGTTAAAAAAATTTCAACGATAATAATGATCGGCATCATTATACAGGACAGATGATTCTATAGATTTTTTCTCTTACCCGAGAAAAAACTCTCATGCTATACTAAATTTAGCATGCTTTTATCAACAATACAGTCATCTCAACAAAAAATTGGTCTACTTGAGCTGGATGTTGCTCCAAAGATGGCGAGTGAGTTGGGGCTAGATATCTCAATTCAAGAGAATGTTGAGTTTATTCAAACCTTGTTTGACCAAATGGGTGAGATAGCGGCCAAGCATGTAACCGGGTTGATAATTGACCCAATTTACAGTTTTTGTGCTTCGCAGCATTCAGGTAAAGCTGGCTGTTTAACTCGAATCAATGTTTTGGCTGAAGAAGTTGACCCCCTTGCTATTCCTTCTCTAATTCCTGACTATGGTTTGGAGGAGATAGGCAATAACTACAGCTTAGCTAAGTTTGATTTATATTATCATCCCAGCGAAACAAACTCTCTCAAGAAAAAGCAACTTTTAGCTGAAATTCATGACTACTGTGATTATCTAGATATGAATTTATTTTTGAAGCTGAACCTGTTTCATCCAAAGGGAGCTCAATATGAAACTGAAGATTTTCAAAATGATCAGTTGGTGGCGGTTAGAGAGTTATCTAGAACAACTGATTTAATTGCTTTGCAATTTCCCCTTGAGCCTCTCGCGATTGCTACTTTGACGGCAGAGCTAGATATACCGTGGATTTTGATTGATGATGGTCAATCGTACGAGCAGTATAAACAAGAGCTTAGAATTTGCTTAGAAAATGGAGCATCTGGGTTTGTAGCCAATAGGGCTTTGTGGCAAGAAATTTACAGCATGAAAGACGAAAGTGGTAATCTTGATCTCTCTGCAATTGAGCAGTTTATCGAAACAACTTTTCAAGATCGGATAATTGAGCTAATGAGAATCGCAAATGATGATTTCAGAGACTAAAGATTATTAATTAAAAAAAACCATATGTTAAAACTTCTAAAAGAGTTGGCGATTTTTGTATTTGGATTAATTAGTGTTTTATTGGTTTTTAGATTCATCTTGAAGCTACTTGCTGCTAATCCTTATTCTCCATTTGTTGCTTGGATTTATGATACTACTGGGCCTTTGTTAAATCCTTTTGTTTTGGCCTTTCCCACACCAAAGGTAACAGGCGGTTTTGTTCTTGAATTTACCACTCTTTTTGCAATCTTTACCTATACTTTTATAGGATACTTAGTACAAGAACTGCTTGGAGTTATTGGAAAAAGTAAATAAAGATAATCTGCGTCTGTAATTAATCTTACTGAAAGATAATCTTATTTTGTTACGATAAACAGACATTAATTAAATAAGGATAATAATGTTTACTTTACCCAAATTACCATATAACTATCACGACTTAGAACCGTTTATCGATGAGCAGACTATGTTGGTTCATTACACCAAACATCATCAGGCCTATTTAGATAAGTTTAATGCTACGCTGGCTGATTACCCAGATTTACAACAAAAAACTGCCGAGGAGTTACTGGAAAACATCGATGATCTTCCTCAAAAAATTAAACAAGCTGTGATAAATAGTGGTGGTGGTTATGTCAATCACTCTCTTTTTTGGCAAATTTTAAGGCCAGTTACTCATCTATCAGAACAAGAGCAGTTTGAGAACTCTCCTCAAGGAGAGATAGCAAAAAAAATTGATGAAACATGGGGATTTGAACAATTTAAAGAGAAATTTTCACAAGCAGCTGCATCTCAGTTTGGCTCAGGATGGGCTTGGTTGGCAATCGATAAACAGGGAGAGCTAAAAATATTATCGAGTTCTAATCAAGATTCGCCCCTGTCAAATAAAATGAAGCCCTTGTTGGCTCTAGATGTCTGGGAACACGCTTATTATCTAAAGTATCAAAATAAGAGACTTGAATATATTGAGAATTTCTGGCCAATTGTAAATTGGCAAAAAGTTGAGGAAATTTTTATACGAACTAAATAACGGCTATTTTTTTAAAAGTCAACTCTAGATCTTAGTTTCTTTTTTTGCTAAAACTTAGATAGAAAGGTATCTATTATGTTGCAGGTAATTCTAGATGTTGAAACTAAACAAACTTTTGGAGATGTAGGAGGATTTTTTCCTGATCGATTAGGCGTTTCTTTTGTAGGAGTTAATGTTAGAACTCGTTTTGGAGAAAAAGGCGAGATGCACTCATTTTTTGAGAATGATTTAGAGAAATTATTTCCTTTGTTAGAGAAGGCTGATGTATTAGTTGGTTATAACATTGATGGATTCGATATTCCTGCTCTTGCTCCTTATTACACCGGTGATATCGAGACCTTCCCAACTCTGGATTTAATGGATCGAATCAAAGACAGTTTTGGACACAGAATAAAGCTTGATAGTGTGGCAAAAGAAACTTTGGGAAAAGGTAAGATTGGCGATGGCCTTGATGCAATTGAGTATTACAGAACTAATCAGTTAGAAAAACTAGAAAAATACGGTTTACAGGATGTAATTGTCACTAGAGACATTTATGATTATGGCTTTAAAAATGGCAAGGTTTCATTCCGTAACAAGTGGAGTCGATTAATTGAGTGTCAGGTTGATTTTTCTTTCACTCCAAAAAAAGATGCTGGTGTGCAGATGGCTTTAATTTAACTTTTGTTTTGGCTCATCATCAACAAACAGATTTTTTATCTGGCGTGATACAATATCCTCATGTCACATCCTATTCTTCAGCACCAACTTACTCAAGACGTTAAGCTTCTTCACAAGGTTGCTTTGATTAACAACAATAAAGTACTTATCTTAAAAAGATCATTAA
>CAZQWI010000043.1:0-6246 GCA_964596995.1 uncultured Pseudomonadales bacterium | reverse complement strand
AGGGCGCTGGAAAAGATCATACCTCTGCGGGTGGATCTAGAGATATGGCCAATGCTTTAATTGAACAGGTTTTTAATAAGATAGTACCATTTGATATTCCTTATGAATGGATATTGGTTCGAGGTAGCAAGATGAGTTCAAGTAAAGGAGTTGGAACCAGTGCGAGAGAGTTTGTGGAGTTGTTTCCTGCTGAGGTTGGACGTTTCTTGTTTGTGAATCGACATTACAATAGCGTGATTGATTTTGATCCTTCTACTGATTCAATTCCCGATTTGTTTGATCAATATGATCAAGGAGCTAGAATTTTTTGGAAACAAGAAGATGGCGATGAAAGAATTGGCAGATCTTTTGAGCTGTCACAGTTAGGAGAGATTCCTCTCCCCTATTTTTTACCAAGATTTAGAGATATCGTGACTTGGATGCAGGACCCAAAAATTGATTTAAATACAAAACTTGCCGAAGTTAAAGGTTCTGATTTAACTAACTTCGAACTAGATATTCTTGAGGAAAGAAAGAAATGTGCCTTGGTTTGGCTAGAGCGTTATGCTCCTGAAAAATATAAGTTGGGAGTAATTGATGAAAGCGTTGAAAAAATTGTTTTAAAAAACGATCAACTTGAGTTTCTGCAGTCACTAGATCAATTAATTGATAGCCAAGATTGGCAACCAGAAGAGCTTCAACAAAAAATATATGAGTTGGCAAAATCAACTCTAGGGGCAAAACAAGGTTTTCAAGCTATCTATTTAAGTATGCTGGGAAAAACCGCTGGACCTAAAGCTGCTTGGTTACTTTTAGATATCGCGCCAGAATTAAGAAAGAAAAAAATAAACGAAGTTATTAAACAACAAACATAATATAAGCCATGTCTCTTCCTTTGGTCCAAGAATCAGAAGACCTTCTTGAAAAGTTTATAAAAAACGAGGCTCTTAGAGAGCATTGTCGAATGGTAGCCTTGGCAATGAAAGCTTATGCTAATAAATTAGCTGAAGATGAAGATTTGTGGTATCAGACAGGATTGCTGCACGATTTAGACTGGGAGATGTTTCCAGATGAACATCCAAATAAGGCAGTTTCAGAATGGCTAATTTCATATCCAACAGAAATGCTTGAAGCAATTAAGGCTCATGCGCCACAGAGAACTGGGGTAAAGGCAATAACTAAACTTGAGTGTTATTTGTTTGCTTGCGATGAGTTATCAGGCTTTATTCATGCCTATTCATTAATGAGACCAAATGGCTATTCACAAATGAGTGCAGGCAAGGTCAAGAAAAAACTCAAAGATAAGGCTTTTGCGGCTAATGTTAGCCGAGAAGATATTAATTTAGGATTTGAGCTGATCAAAGAGCCTGATCTTGAGCATATTCAGTTTTTGATCAATGTTTTTGATAGAATGTAAAGAAGGAGGCAATAAAAAATGCAAAAAAAAGCTTCATCAATTAAACCAAAAAGAAAACCAAATCCGTTGGTCATGGCTTTTAAGAAGCCAAATTTTTCTGGAGGACGTGCCCCAAAACCAGGGGTGATATCAATGCGTCGAAACTCTTTTGGTGGAGGTGGTGGCAGAGGAAAATAAATTAATTAGAGTTATCTTTATGTTAGATATTAATTTTGTTCGTCAAAACACAAATGAAGTAATCCAAGCTTGCAAGGATAAGCAGCTGGATTCATCAGTTGTTGATGTTTTGCTAAAAATTGATGAACAAAGAAGATCATTGCAGCAAGAATTAGACCAAGTAAAAAGAGAAATTAACCAAAATGCTTCGAAAGTTAAGTTGGAGGTTCATCAGGGCGGAAAGCCGAGTCAAGAGTTAATCAAAACAGGCAAAAGTCTCAAGGAGAAGTTAAAGGCTTTGGAGCCAGAGTATAAAAAAGTAGAAGAAGAGTTTAGCAAGTTAATGTTGCAGATTCCCAATGTTCCTTCAAAAGAGGTGCCGGTTGGACCGGATGAATCTTGTAACAAAGTTGTTAGGCAGGTGGGAGAGTTGCCAAATTTTAAGTTTACTCCTCTTTCTCACCAAGAGATAATGGAGAAGCTAGATTGGGTAGATACTAAGCAAGCTGTTAAGATTGGTGGTTTCCGTTCGTATTTTTTAAAAAATCAAGCGGTTTTACTTGAGCAGGCTCTACTTCGTTATGCTCTTGATTTAATGATTGAACAAGGATTCACGCCAATGACAGTGCCAGTGATGGTTGGTCAAGAAGCAATGACTGGTACAGGTTATTTTCCTTGGGGTGAAGAGGATCATTACGTAACTCAAGATGAACAGTTTTTGACTGGTACGGCAGAGGTGGCTTTGACAGCTTATCATCAGGGAGAAACTTTAACCGAAAATGATCTGCCAATAAAAATGGTTGGGATCTCTCCATGTTTTCGTAGAGAGGTAGGTGCTCACGGAAAAGATACTCAGGGTATTATTAGAGTCCATCAGTTTATGAAGGTGGAACAGGTAGTTTTGACCGTTGCCAATGAAGATGAAACAATTAAGTGGCATGAAAAGATGGTTGGATTTGCCGAGACACTTTTGCAAAATTTAGGTCTACCCTATCAAGTATTATTGATGTGTACGGGAGATATGGGTGCTGGTCAAAGAAAAAAGTATGATATTGAAACTTGGTTTCCTTCTCAAGAAAAATATCGAGAAACTCACTCAGCCAGTTATTTTAACGACTTTCAGGCGAGAAGATTAAATATGCGTTATCAAGCCAAAGATGGAACTGTAAAGTTTGTTTATACCCTTAATAATACTGTAGCCGCAAGTCCAAGGTTATTGGCAGCGATTATCGAAAACTATCAACAAGAGGATGGAACTGTTGCTATCCCCGAAGTACTTAAAAAGTATTTGTAAAATTTGAGGGTGGCGAGTAAAGTTCTTCTTTAACCTCACTCTTTTTATGGCATAATAAGCCCCTATGTTAAAAATCTTCAAAAATTTATTCGACGAAAACCAGCGAAAGTTAAATCAATATCGATCAATTGTCGATCAGATAAACTCTCTAGAACAGCAGATGCAAGAACTGTCAGATGAGGAACTTGCTGCTCAAACAGAAAAATTTAAAGCACAGCTTGATGAGAAGTTGTCAGATTCTTCAAATCTTTCCCCCGAAGAATTATTCGAAAGAGAAAAAGAGGCTTTAAATGAGGTGTTGCCAGAGGCATTTGCCACTGTAAGAGAAGTCTCACGGAGAGTAATTGGCATGCGCCATTTTGATGTTCAGCTTTTGGCTGGAATTGCTATTCATAATGGGATAATTACCGAACAAAAAACTGGTGAGGGTAAAACCTTGACTGTTACCTGTCCACTCTATTTGAATGCTTTACTAGGTAAAGGAGCTCATTTAGTCACAGTCAACGATTATCTGGCTGAGGTTGGTACTGGTTGGATGGGTCCTGTTTATGAGTTTTTAGGATTATCTTGTGCTGTTATTGTGCATGATAAAGCAAAGCTTTATGACAGCAATGCTACAAGTGAAGAACGCGGTGATGAAAGACTGGAGCATTTTAAGGAGATTTCGCGCCAAGAGGCTTATGCAGCTGACATTACCTATGGAACAAACAATGAGTTTGGTTTTGATTATCTTCGTGACAATATGGTGCAGTCTCTTGATCAGATGGTTCAGCGAAGAAAATCTGCTCATTATTTTGCGATTGTCGATGAAGCAGACTCTATTTTAATTGATGAGGCTAGAACCCCTTTAATAATCTCAGCTCCAGATACAGAGCCAACTCAAAAGTATTATGAGTTTGCTAAGATGGTGAGATCCTTAACCAAGGATCAGGATTACAAGATTGATGAAAAATCTAGAACGGCAACTCTTACAGATTTAGGTGTGAAGCGTCTTGAAAAAAAACTTGGAGTAAGTAATCTGTATGAAGAGGATTTTGAAACAATCCACTATGTAGAGACTGCACTCAAAGCCATGACTCTCTATCATCGGGATAAAGAGTACATTGTACGTGAGAATGAGGTCATCATTGTTGATGAGCACACTGGTAGATTGATGTACGGTCGAAGATTTTCTGATGGTTTACATCAGGCAATTGAAGCAAAAGAAGGAGTGCCGATTCAGCAGGAATCAAAAACACTGGCAACTATTTCTATTCAAAACTATTTCAGAATGTATGAAAAGCTTTCCGGTATGACCGGTACTGCAGCCACTGAAGCTGATGAGTTCAATCAAATCTACACCACCGATGTGGTAGAAATTCCAACATATCGGGATGTGGTTAGAGATGATCGTTCTGATGTGATTTATAAAACTCAGGGTGCAAAGTACTCGGCTATTGCTAAGATGGTTGA
This sequence comes from uncultured Pseudomonadales bacterium, assembly GCA_964596995.1. Lineage (GTDB taxonomy): Bacteria > Patescibacteriota > Microgenomatia > UBA1400 > PJMF01 > DAOLOF01. The sequence continues at coordinate 1,948 of CAZQWI010000043.1, read as the reverse complement.
GGAGTTAAGTAAAAAAGGCCAACCGGTTTTAATCGGTACTAGATCAATCGAGAACAACCAGATAATTTCAGACTTTTTAAAGAGAAAAAAGATTAAACATAATTTGCTGAACGCTAAAAATCATGAGAAGGAAGCGTTTATTATTGCCGACGCTGGTAAGAAAGGCGCGATCACAGTTGCTACCAATATTGCCGGTCGAGGTGTTGATATTATTTTAGGAGGAGCTAAGCCAGATTTAAAAGATTTTAGAAAAAAAGAGAAAGTAGCAAAGAAGTCAAAACTTCCAAAAAAATTTGAACATCTGCAGTTAGCCCCATCAGTAAATCCTGCTGATTATGATCTCGAAGCTTATGACAAAACATTGAAACAATGGCAGCAAGATCATGACGAAGTGGTTGAGGCGGGAGGTCTGTGTGTGATCGGCTCCGAAAGACATGAATCAAGACGTATCGATAATCAGTTAAGAGGACGTGCTGGTCGTTTGGGTGATCCAGGAATGTCTCAGTTTTTTGTCAGTCTAGAAGATGAAATCATGCGCATCTTTGGAGGTGATCAAATTTCTAGAGTGATGGATATGCTCAAAATTGCTGAGGATCAACCAATTCAACACTCGATGGTGAGTAAATCAATAGAGTCTGCACAGGTTAAAGTGGAATCATTCTTTTTTGATCAACGCAAGCGCTTGGTTGAGTTTGATGATGTGATGAACAAGCATCGTGAAATTATCTATAAGCGCAGACGACGATTGCTAGAAATTGCTTCACAGGCTATCGATAATTCTTCCAATCAAGAAGATGAAGAAATTCAAACATTGCATGCAGAAATCGAGAGTTATTTAAGGGATGAGGTTGATGTTTTGGCAAATAACTATCTTCCAAGTAATGATGAAGACCTAGAGAGCATAACTCAGCTTTTGGCAGAGTTTGTGGGCATTGTTCCTTTTGATGAAAAATCTCAGCAACAGCTGAAAAAACGATTGGTTAAAAAACAGGTTTTGGATGAATTGAGAGATGAGTTATGGGCAATTATCGAAAAAGTTTATCAATCTCGTGAAGATAATTTAGGAGCTGAGCTAATGAACCAGCTTGAAAGATATGTAATCTTGTCGACAATTGATGAAAAATGGATTGATCATCTTGATCAGATGGACTCACTCAAAGATGGTATTTGGTTGCGTGGAGATAAACAGACGGTATTGGCGGAGTATAAAAAAGAGTCATTTACCATGTTCGATTCATTAATTGGCAGTATCGAGTCAACAGTAGCGCGCCGAATCTTTAGAATTCAGCCAGCCAGGCAACAGCAATCTCAAACTCAGATTCTTTTGGATCAAGCTGAGTATCAAAAAGAGGATGTTAATGAGCCTCTGGCAAAAGAAGTGGCTGATGCTCAAACCCCAACCGGAGCGATGGCTCCAAAAAGAACTTCAGGTGATGTGTCTGATTTAGCGCGAGCTTTAAAGGGAGCTGGTTCGGTCTCTACATCTGGTCAAGGCACAAAAAAAGCAAAGGTAGGTCGAAACAGTCCGTGTCCTTGCGGCAGTGGCTTAAAGTTTAAGGACTGTGGTTTGATTGGTGCCAAAGAACATCGAGAGTAGTAGTTTATGCCAGAACTTCCAGAAGTTGAGACGATCAAGAGAAGACTTGAGGAGATTTTACCAAGTAAGGTAATAAATCAGGTTACTGTTTTGCGGGAAAAAAGTTTTCAGGGGAATATTAGTCAAGTATTAAACAGAAAAGTTCTCAAGATTTCTCGTAGGGCGAAACTGCTTAGGATTCATCTAAATGATAACTTGAACTTGTTAATTCATCTTAAGATGACCGGTCAGCTTATTTATCAAGATGATGAGATTAGGTTAGGTGGAGGTCACCCCACATCAGACTGGGTTAATCCTCTACCCTCTTCACACACTAGAATCATATTTAAATTTTCAGATGGATCTTACCTG
>CAZQWI010000042.1:5682-6492 GCA_964596995.1 uncultured Pseudomonadales bacterium | reverse complement strand
CAGATGGCGCACTAACGTTTGGTTCATACAGTGGGATCAAGCAGATCCCGAGCTTGTTCAAAAACTAAAAGATACTAAAGAACCGCAAACAGACTTGTATTATGCTTATCGAAACGCTGGAAAAGTTATTGAAAGAATAATCTTAGAAGAGTTTAATTCTGGTGGTGCTAAAGCGTTTCATATTCCAAGAGAGAAAACTAAGCCTATTTCTAGATCTAATAGTAAACAAAGCAAATTGATTGTTCATAGTAATGAAACTAGGTGAGGATATGCCTGCAATTACGCACTCAGCTGTTCATGGCGAAGTAGAAATCAGCAAAGGCTGTGGTAGAAATTGTCAATTTTGTACACCAACAGTTCAGCGGAAAACAGATGTTCCACTTGATGTTATCCTTAAAGAAGGTGGCTCAAACAAGATTGGTGCTATTAAAGCTGTTCGCCAATTAAAACCAGAGTTAGGTTTAGGTGAAGCCAAGCAATTTGTCGAGAGCGCTCCTCAAAAAGTTTTAGAGGCAGCTAATAAAGAAGATGCTGAAAACGCCAAAAAAGTTTTGGAAGAGGCAGGTTGTGTAGTTGAGATGAAGTAAGATTCGCTCAATTTTACAAAATAGAAATTAAAACCACCCCGCAAGGGGTGGTTTTTTGTAATTCAAATATTCGCTCACTCACTTAAAAATTTAGCTATTAATCTTCTTTAACTCTTTAATCAGACCTTTTTTAACCAAGAAGTACACGCCAGTAGAAACTACTGCTCCAACTGCATATAAAGCAAATGAGCCAACGATCTCGAGCTGTTCCCATGCGGAAGGG
>CAZQWI010000042.1:863-5672 GCA_964596995.1 uncultured Pseudomonadales bacterium | reverse complement strand
ATCTGCCTGGCTTGATAGGATACGTTGCTAGAAAGATCACTAATATTGTAGCCACTACTAGAAAGACCACAGCCAGAATCAACGTAGCGAGATCTTAAATCTGAGTATGATTGCTTGTAATCAGGAAGCTTTGAGAAGTTGTAAAAAATGCCAACTGGAGCCCAGATGTAGCTTGTATCTTCAACTAAAGAATCTCCACCTCGAATTTCTGATCTTTCACCCATAGACACCTTCTCCACCTCAAGTGGAGGAATCATTATTTGACAAGTAGCCACATCGCTCTGCTGATTTTGATCAATGATCGAGAGCTGAATGTAATACAGTCCTGGGTCACTAAAAACGTGATCCAACTTCTCATCCCCAACCAATGATGTTCCATCATCAATTCTCCAGATATATTTTTCAATCTTATCCTCAAAAGCTTTGGACATCGTCGCATCCAAATGAACGGTGTTAGTCTCCCAGTTCATGTTGGCTACAAATCTTGCCACAGGATCATAAGCCGATGGCCAAATTTTCATACCAACTACACTCACTAAATCACGAGTTGCCAACAGTGCCATCGCCACAATTATTCCGATAGTGATCAAATAAAAAACTTTCCAAAACATCAAAAAAAGCTTATAAAATCCTTGTTTCATTTTTATTTGAGAAAGGTTAAATTTGTTGAACAAAGATGAGCTTGCCTTTTGTTTTAGCTCTTTTCCAGATTTTTTTGAAGATGATTCTTTCATAAAAAACAGATGTGATTTATAGATAATCAAATTATAACAAATTGACTCATTTAGAATAGATGATCGTGAAGAAATTATTATTTGTGGTTGCCGATCTCTCTCCACATGTACACAAAGTCCTGATACTGACCGTTTCTCTTTACTCCTTTGGGGAGCCGACCAAACTCGACAAAACCAAGCTTTTTATATAGATGCAAGGCTCGTTGGTTAGTAGAAAAGGTAGTTAGTTGAATCAGTTCAAGACCAGGCAGCCATATTTTTGCAACCTTAATAGCAAGCTCAATCAAAATCGTACCCAGCCCCATGTTTCGATATTCTTGTCGGATACTAATACCCAGTTCTCCCAAATGTTGCTGAAGACCTGGCTCTAAATTAATATTAATTCTCCCAGCCAGTCTTAAACCATCTTTGGTTTGACAATGAACGAAAAGATACACCGACTCATGTCGCTCAATTTTTCCAATAATTCGAGCAAGATAAACTTGAGCATCGGTAGAGTTAATTCGTTCCTCTGGGAAAAGGGTAAACTCACTCTCGGCGTTAAACTCGTTAGAGTACTCAATCATCTGCAGTACATCTTTTTGTTCTGGAAATCGAAACAAAAAATCTTTTCCATTGATCTGTTTTTGATAGCTAAACTGTGATAGTGAGTTTTCTGTGCTATTATTCATGAGCAAGTTGTAGATACATTAAAATTTTATCTGCAAACTCATTATTTCGATATATTCCCTTTGGGAGCCTTCCGTACTCAATAAAGCCTAGTTTTTGATAAAGATGAATCGCCCTAAAGTTATCAGCTTGAACAGATAAAGTGACAATTTTTATGTGAGTTAAGTGAAGACGAACTTGGTCGAGCATTGCCTGAATCAAAGTTTTTCCTATTCCCTGATCTCGATACTCTTTTTTCACGCTAAGACCAAACTCTAAAACATGTTTTTCTATTTTCTCTTGAGGTCTCAACCCGATCATTCCCACAAGAGTATTTTCATGAAAAGCTAAAATCGCGCCCCCGGTTTTTTCTTGCATCGATTTCAGCAAACTTTCCAAATATCTTTTCTCTTCTTCTAAGGAAATCTGCTCACCTTGAAAACGAATAAAAGTTCTTTCGCTTGAGAGGGTGTTGATGTACTCCATTAATGCCGAGGCATCGCTCAACATGGGATACCGGAAGGTGATCTCTTGATTATTTATGTTTTTTGTTTCGATTATTTTTCCTGGTTTCATTAGTAAAAATTATACTCTCAATTTATAGATTTTTTCCATCCCTTCATGTATAGCCCTACTTATCCACACCTTATTCAATCGAAATTATTATGGGACTTTGTTATAAACAATATAGGATATATTTGTGAATAACTTCTCTTTGTTAAATGCAGACAGTTTTAAAGAACAAACATTACCCAAATCCATAAGTTAGCTGCCCACTACACAATAATATTACTGTCATGAATAATTCTTAATTTTATGCCTTATATCAAGCTATGTCTAAACTCTCAATCGACATATTAATTTTACCTATTGACCTAGTTTAGGTTATTCTGCTACTTTATGTATAGAGATTGAAAACCTTTGATATTGTTAGCAATCTTTAACTTAACAAAGTCATATTTCCTAATTATTACCTTGAAAGGATAAAACTCATGCCCAACACCTCGGCAAACACCACTAACCAAGCAATCGATGCGAATGCTGATGACCGCCAAACAGGTCGTGCTAAAGATGCAGCTAAGTTAGATTTAAGCAACTTGCCAGATTTATTAACCGTAAGAGAAGTTGCTGATTTGCTTCGAGTGTCTCCACTGACAATCAAAAGATGGGGAAAAAGGGGAAAATTGCCAGCCATCCGCATTAACTCCAGAGGAGACAGAAGATATAAAAAAGAGTCAGTTTTGTGGTTACTGGGAATCGATCCAAGTGAGATTGAATAATCTGATATTTTTTTAAGCAAACAAAGTTAGTTTCTAGACATCAGGTAATACCAAAATTTCAGTAATCGCAGTTGCCTTTTCCATCTCCAGGGTTCTTGAATTAGTCTAAATAACCACTCTAGACCACACCTTCTCATTGCCAAAGGCGCTCTTTTTAATCTGCCAAAGATAACATCAAAAGCCCCTCCCACCACCATCACTATTTTTACTCCTGACTCAGAAAGTAACTGCTTATGATCAAGGCTCCATTTTTCTTGAGTTGGTGCACCCAAAGCCACCAGCACAACCGCAGGCTTTATTATATTAAAAGTCTCAATGAGATCTACCTCCTCTTTTCGAGTAGAGTGAGCAATATCATTTGATGCCGGAGTCCAAAAAATATGTTTACTCAGTAACCAAAGATTTTGGCTATCTTGAACTTTAACACTCGACTTTAGCAATTGGTGATAATCTTTTCCTCCCACAATTAAAAGATTTTTGTCATTTTTTTCACTGACGCGTATAAGATCTTGCGCCAAATCAACGCCAGCAATTCTTTGTTTAATTTTGCTAGATTTACCCAAAATTGAATGTAAAAAACTCGCTATTATCAAGCTAAAACCGTCAGGAATTAGCAAATCTGCTTGTTGTAAGTACCGTCTAAAGTTTGGGTTTTCAAAAGATAAGACAATTTGCTCAGCATTGGGAGTAAAGACAAAAAACGGTTCATTATCCTTAGTCAAGAGAGTTTTCAAAAATTCTAGCAACTCTCTTTTACTATTGCTAAACAAGCTCAAGCCTAAAATACTTACTATACTATGCTCTATTTTTGCTTTGGTCATGACCAAAAAATGGTAATTTTTACAGAATCTATACTTATCTGTTATATAAATAAATATTGCTCTTTAAAACTTCTTAAAAATACAAGTATTGTTTTAAAAAAAATTAATGTTAAACCTTCGTCCTTTTTCTATCTCACAGCCTATATTGTATCAATTACCTTAAAATGTCCGAATGTTGCAGCTACCAATTTGAACAAAATCGTATTCTGTTTCTATTATTAATATTTATTTTTTGCTGTTTTTGTATACATTTATTCTTGAGTAAGTATCGATTTTGTTCAAAGTTTTTTATGCTTCACAAAAAACAACTTGCTTTCACAACTACTCAAAGAGATTATAATAGAGTTCTATGACAATTGACAGTTTACGACAAAAGCATCCCTCTCTAAAGTATCAAAATTTTCAATATAATTTTCATCCAGAAAATAAGACACAGCTGTCAATTCAGTATGAGTTTTTACTTGAACCTGATATTAAGTTCTCCCCTACTTTAAACATTTCTGGAATCGATCCCAATAACCTTAAAAATCTCTCAACAGAATTTCTTGAGTCGCTTATCTTTCAGCTGGGATTAGCCGAACTGCCAAGCTACTGGAAAACTGCCTGTCCTCAAGAAATCATTATTGAAGCAGGTTTTCTTGACAAGAAACAGGTAGACTGGTGGCACAATCTTTTTATTCAGGGGCTGGGCGAGTTTTTTTACACTAATCAAATTGAGTTTTCCCAACCCAACTTCTTGAAAGTATCGTCAACTGCCAGACCCACCACCGCCCAGCCTACGCTTCCACCGACAGATCATTATCAAACTCCTTACCTAATTCCAGTCGGAGGCGGAAAAGATTCAGGCTTAACCCTAAAACTTATTACTCAATCCAGTGAAGTCTATCACACTCTGGTACTCGAGCCAGCTTCACCGGCTGCCACTCGACTAGCGACTCAAAGCTCTGCAAAAAAACAGATAACAGTTCACCGAACCATCTGTCCTACTCTACTTAAGTTAAACAAACAAAATTATCTTAACGGACATACGCCGTTTAGCGCTTATCTTGCCTTTTTGTCTACTCTAGTTGCCCATCTTGAAGGACATCAACAGATTCTATTAGCCAATGAAAGCTCGGCAAATCAACCAAATTTAAAATATAAAAACATTGAGGTTAATCACCAATGGTCAAAAAGCTACGAGTTTGAAAAAAGTTTTAGAGAGTATGCCAACCTATATCTAGGAAGTAAGAGTAAACAAGCTGAGTATCTATCCTTTTTGCGACCCCTTAATGAGTTACAGATAGCTGCAAAGTTTGCGCAGTATCAAAACTATTTAACTCAATT
>CAZQWI010000042.1:0-853 GCA_964596995.1 uncultured Pseudomonadales bacterium | reverse complement strand
AGTTGCAATGTAGGTCAAAAACAGGATGTCTGGTGTGGTCAATGCGCAAAGTGCGCCTTTGTTTTTTTAATGCTTTTCCCATTCGTTGAAGAAGAAAATCTGGTTACCAAGATATTTAAGCAAAATCTGTTTGATAATGTTTCACTCCTGCCAACCTTTAAAGCTTTGGCAGATCCATCAATAGATAAACCTTTGGACTGTGTAGGTACAGATCTTGAGGTTCAGGCTGCCCTGCAACTGTCAATTGAAAAATATATCCGTAACAATCAACAGTTGCCACTTGTTTTAAAAGAGTTAGCTAAAACTCTCCCCAAAGACAATCTCTCAAACCAGCTTCTAGAAGCCTGGAATAATCATCATTTTTTGGATAAAAAACTAGTTGAGATATTAACAAAACCATAATCATGAACATCAACCCAGAAATAATTCGCTCACTCGCTCAAGAAAAAATTCTAATTTTAGGTTTAGGAAGAGAAGGTCTATCTACTTATAATTTTTTACGTCAATATCTACCAACACAAACTCTTGGGGTGGCAGACTTAAATACAAACTTGCCAAGCTCTCTTAATTCAGACAAAAACCTTGTCGCCTACCTTGGAGCAAACTATCTTGAGAATCTTGAGCAATTTACCTTGATCTTTAGAACTCCAGGAATTCCCCTGACTACTCCTCAAATAAAAAAAGCTGTTGAATCTGGAGTCAAGTTAAGTTCAAACCTTCAGCTTCTTCTTGAAATAATTGCATTAGAAAAAAGAAGCTCAGACACAAAATTACTCAATCTGCCTACTCCTCTAACTATAGGGGTGACTGGCACTAAAGGCAAAAGCACTACGGCGAGTCTCATTCATCACAC
>CAZQWI010000041.1:0-6596 GCA_964596995.1 uncultured Pseudomonadales bacterium | reverse complement strand
TGAAGATAAAAACATCAAGATATATTGTATAACCCAAAAACTGAAGAAAAAGCAGTAAAAGAGGTTGCAAAAGCAACCGATAATCAAGAAGTTGCTGCCGAAGCTAATCAAGAGGAGGAAACAAAAAAGGCTCCAACTGTAAAGATCAAAAGACACAGAAGCAAAAAGTATCAAGCAGTTCGCTCAAAAGTTGATCGAACCAAAACATACGATGCCACTGCAGCCGTTGAGCTTTTAAAAAAGTTATCATACTCCAAGTTTGTAGGCACAATTACCGCCCATTTAACTGTTAGGGAAATCGGTATTAGCAAAGAAATCTCTCTGCCCCACTCCACCGGACAATCAAAAGTAGTCGAGATTGCTTCAGAAGAAACCTTAAAAAAGATTGAGAACAATAACATTGATTTTGATGTCCTAATCTCGACCCCTCAATTCATGGCCAAATTAACCAAGTTTGCTCCAGTTTTAGGACCAAAGGGACTGATGCCAAATCCAAAGAGTGGCACCCTTACCACCAACCCAGAGCAAAGACAAAAAGAGTTGCAAGCCGGTAGCATGATGCTAAAAACAGAGCGCAAAGCTCCTCTGATGCATGTGTCAATTGGCAAGACTGATATGGAAACAACTCAATTAGTTGAAAATCTTCAAGCTCTTTTTAAAGCATTTAAGGGAAGATTAATCAAGGTCATCATCGCCGCCTCCATGAGTCCTGGAGTCAAGGTTGAGTGGGAAGAGTAAAAGATTTGGGTCAGTTTTAGAAAAATTGGGCAGTCATTCCTTTCTGTTTTCCCTAGTTTTTTGTTGAGACTGTTCCAACATCTCTACAAAATCTTGAGGAGATAGTTTGAGAAGTCTGCCTTGAAATAATTGCCCCGACTCATTAAGAGTAGAGTGAACAAACGCCCGACCACCAGCTTCATTTGGAATATTAATAACGGTTATGACTTCTTGTGGACCCCCAGCTGTCGTTCTACCAGAGCTTAACTTGTCATTTTCATCAACTTTTTGACCTGTTCCCGAAAAACTAATACTATTCGCAACTTCTTCGCTCAGCTCATGCGATCTTTGGATTAACCCGTCATCTATAACTGGATCGTCAGGAGAAAATTCTGCTTGATCATCTAAAAACTCAAGAACAAAGATCTGATCATCGTGAGTAATGATGGGATAATACATTGCTGGTACTTGCCATTCTCGGTCATCTTCTGATCTCAAACCAGTAACTAAAACCGGTCTATCAATTCGCAACAACTGTTCTTTAGATATTAGTATTTCTTGCTCACCTTGTCCAACTTGGATTCCATTTTTCAGAAGCAGATCCCTTAAACCACCGATAATAACTTTGTCAAAATCTTTATGTGCTTTTTCTTGACCATCGAGTTCGCTATCATCACCAAGTAATTCTTGATTTTGACGGATTGATTGAGTGTATTTATCTAATTGAGAAAAAATGTCTGGCGTTGACATATTAAATATTTCTGATAATTAATAACAATTTAAACTTTTTTCCACAACACATCCATCTCTTTTATTTTATAGCCTGGACTTGTAGAAAAGATTTTTTCTTCCGCGAAAGTGAATTGCTCACCAGCTTGCTCTACTCTTTCATTTATAGCTTTTTCAAATTCAGTTTTAGTTCGATTAGATCTAATTGTTTTGTTAAAGTTTAGAATTTAAACATTTCATTTTAGCTAAAAAACTTGCAATTATCATTATCTGTTATCAAATACTTTTGAGCAAGAATGAATGCCCATATCCATCTTATACCTTAGAAAGTCTGTAGTTTTTTGATCCTTGGTTAAAAGAGATGACCTATGCTTATACTCTCTAACTCTTCCATCCCAAGAAAAATCCATTCCATCTTCTACAATCATCATTTCTAAACCATCTCCAAAACATTGAGCAATTTTTGAGTCAGCATCCATTTTTCTTGAAGGAAATACTGCTAATACTTCATCATCATAGTTAACTACGCCTTGCCTAATTGCTTCATTTGCTAGCTGCATTACTCCCCACTGATCATCGATGTGGCCAAATATTAAAACGCCAGTCTTTTTATTCTGAATTACCAGTGGCATACAAGGACCCAAACCATTTGTCTCCACTTTATATACAGATTTTATTGGATCGACAATTGCATACTCAGATTGTCCAACGTGGATCGTTTCATCAAATGACTCTTGATTTTTCATTATTTTTGATGAATCAATGCTATTGCAGTGAATCCTTATACTAACTCCATTGATAGATTGGCTATGCTCAACGAATAATTGATTTTCTTTACAAATTTCAAAAACTAGATCTATCAATTCACTATCAAAGGGTGTTTCTAACAATAAGATACCTTCTGGATTAGTTTCCTCTCCAAAACTACCCATTCCCTCTGGGAAATATATTTCTGTCATGTGTTTGCGACGATCAATGGTATAACTAGCCTGTTGCATCATTCCCACTATTTGATCGTAAATATCGCTTGCTAACACTTCAGAAGAAACAGGGGGGTTTTCATAATCAACTAAACTTAGAACTTGAGTTTTTGAAGATGCTTCAGTAAAAAGTAGCGGAGCTGTTTTTTCTTCACTCCCCAAACCGCCGCCCTGTTGTTCTTGATGTAAAAGTAATTGCTGCGGGTCATCGAGAGCAGTTATATATTCGCCTGAGTTTACTGCAAGTTGATAGGCTCTTTGCCAATCAATTGATGATGCTATTTCAACAACCTGAGAACTATCTTTGCCATTCATTATACCCTCTACGATTTTCAGCCCATCTTGGTAATATTCATTTATTTCACCAACCTCAGCTCTTCTTTGATCTAGATAAAAACCAAGCTGTGAAACCATTGCTTGATCTCCAGTTTCTAAAGCTTTTTCAATCATTTTTTTAACTAACTCAAACTCGCAAAAAAGAGCAAAACCTTCATGGAGAGCTCCTGCCAGAGTATTCTTGTTTTCTTGTTTTTGTTCAGCAGATTGTCCAGCAAGCTTTTCAGAACCCACAATTTCATAAAACTTTATATGAAATTTTTCATGAGCAATAGTTAGCATGTCATACAAACCTACATCCATATATTGAGCAAATCTTTCTTTAAAAATAATTGAAACAGGTTCTCTTGAACCAACCATCATTCCTTTAGCTAGAGCTTGATCATTATCTGTTATTACTTCTGAATAGCTATCACAAGCCAGTCTCATTTTAATAACAAACTCTATCTCTTCAACCTCGTTAAAAACCATATCTATTGTTCCAGTAGTAAAACCTGGCTCTGTTAATAAGCTTGCGGTTGCTTTTTGTTGAGTGCTCACAGTTGGCATATGCTCATCAATTGCTTGAGTCGCTTGTCTCATAATTCCCCCAAGATAAATTCTTGAGAGAGACTCTCTCTTAAATTGCTTTAAAAAATCAAACAGATTAACAGGTTTTGTTTTTACTTGATCTGAAAATAAGAAAACTTGATCAACAAGCCAAGGCTGGTATATATCAGCTTCGGTTAGCTGAACTTGAGAAAGTTGACTAATTTTTTCAATCAAATCGACATGAGATAAATTATCTAAATCAATTTCAGAAATTATTAGTGGATCATCAAGAATAAATTGAGCAACTGAACGCAAAGCTGAAAGATTTTGGTTATTACTTGCCTCAGAATTTTCGCCAGAAATAACTTTCCAATTCAAGATAGACTCCTCTGGCAACACATTTTCTTTATCTGTGCGAATTCCTTTAATTATTTCAGTATATATTTCAGTTTCTTGATCATCTTCAGGGCGTTTTAAAAATGCTTCTCTTCTATTGTGTTCTTCTGATTGTTGCCAAAGACCACCTAAATCTAATATTTCATCTTCTTCATCATTGGCCTCATCCACACTGTCATCCCCTGCATCAGTCTCAGCATAAGTATTAGTAGCAACAAACTCACCACCGTCAATCTCTGCCAGTAGATCTAACACCTCATGTTCACTTCCCTGATCAATTAAACTTCTCAAATACTCAACAATGCTCCTAAGTCTTTCTTTAGTAGTTAATTTCCTCTTATCTTCTTTTCCCATGCTATTATCTTATTTCATTTATTTATCAGTATCTATATACATAGCATGGGTGAGTTCTTCGCAATAGAAGTTGATGTAAATAGCTTCTTTTAAATCCAATTTCCATTGCTCTTCGTCCAGACCAGCCAGAACTTTTTTTTGTACTTAAATCTACAGCCGCATCTTCAACAATCGCTAATAATGTTGTTTTTGATAAACCAGTCTTATGCATCAAAGCTCTCGTTAAATAATGAGCCAGAAGAAAAAACTGTGTTGGCAAACCTTTAATTTCACTTTCTTGTCTTGATCTTGAAACTCCTTCAATTACTGTGGTTGCTTTTCTAAAATCAAATCTTATCTCTCTGCAACACATCTCTTTTGCCTTCAAGATGCCAAATGGTTTATTGACTGTGGGCGATAAAATAGATTCTTCATCCTCAACTGAGAAACTTAATCTTGCAATTATTTTTTTTGTAGGATCATCTGGCTCTATTGTTATCGTCAAACTAAAAATCAGGGGTAAGTCACGATACATCATTGGTTCTTTTATCAAGAAGGAAGACTGCTGACTAATATCAATATCGGGAATGTTATCAATAATTCTAATAAAAGCTGTCAACACTTCTCTCGACAATCTATTATCAGTCAATAATTTTTTTTCGGCAGCTGTTAGTTTTTCATAAACAGCAGTTGCCGCTCCACCCTCTTTATCCACATCATCTTCAGCAAAAAAATCTTGAGTGAAATTAGACAATTCTTGTGTCATTTTTTATTAGTAGACTGATCGATTAACTCCCTTGCCCTTGAGTCATTGTTGTTGTCCATCTCGCTTATTACCTTTTTGATTAATTTTGCTTGCTTTGATACCTCTGCTAGGCTAAGCTCTTCTTTTTCAAGCTTGTCTAAAAGCGTAAGTAGTATCCGTTTAAGTTGAGCTGAGTGATCTTTCATAGTTTTTAGTAAATTCTGAGCAATTAAATCTTATAAAAAGTAGTTACCGTATTTTTTGATGTAACATCAAAAGAAAAGTCTACTTTATTTTCTTCTTTGCAAAAACGAGAGGTAAAATACTCCGCGACACCTTCCCCAACTCTGTTTGTTAGTGGATGCCAATTATTTTGGTGAGGTATTAAAACAAGTTTAATATTATTATCTGCTGCAATTTGCCTTACCATATCCACCATTTGGTCACAAATTACCGCTGAGTTAGTTGAACTAATAATACTTGAAGAGGGATTAAAACCACGGAAAATTAAAGTTCTCTCTCCTTCATATTCTGTTACATATCCCTGAATATTTCCAACCACAATATCTTCTTGATTAACCAAGTTTACATGAAAATGATCGCTACGATGATATAGCTCAAAATCTTGAGCAGTACAAATACCCGCTGTGTTTTTAGCAAAGAAAGAAGCAGCATTCTTGGTAATAAAGCCTCTGAGAATTAGAGACTCATCAATTGTATCTCCACCTTCTTTATCTACTAGAAGTAGTTTCTCTAACTCTTTCTCAACTTTTTTGCGTAAACCCTGGCTACCAGCAAACAGACCTCTTTCTGATAAAAACGCTAATAATCCTGCCAAAGCTTTTCTTTTTTCTTCAGAATTTTGCGGATCTTCCAAATTAGCTATTATCTGACTAAACTCTTGTCGTTTTGCCTCACTTATTGTTTTTGAACTATCCATGTTTTTCTTTAAAGCCTGAATTCTTTTTGCAGATAATTGTGAAAGAAGGCGTTCCAAAACATCGAGATTTGTTAATAAGAAATGATCAATAGCCTCAGCTGCATTATCCTTGTAATAGATACCAAATAACTCTTTGGCCTTTGTTAATAACTCGGCTTTAGTTTGTACTTGTGAAAGATCTCTAGAAATCATCTCATAAAACTGCTCGGCTTTATCACCCATAGCCACTCGCACACAAGCAATAGCCTCACTCATAGCTGATGAAAAGAAAACTTCACTCTTGGTTGAACCAGATTCTTTCATCAACTTTGACCAACCTTTTGATGCTAGCTGTACCTCACTATCTTGAAGATGAGTTACTTCTTGAGAAAGAGAAAAGATCGATCTAAGTAAATTGATTACTCCCTCATCAATTGGCTCATCTGGCTTTTTCAAAACAACTTCCTTCTCTTTTGAGAGGATTTGACCAACATAACCCTCATCTCTGATAATCAATCCCTCAAGGTCATCACATCTATCACCAGCTACCTCGATCTGTGATAAAACTTCACTCGGATTTATTCCTGGATAAGAAAGTGCAACCATGTCAGCGATAATTTTTCTACTCTCATAATCTTGAGCAAGAACTAAAATAGGTAGATTCTGATGCACTCTTCTTCTAAACTCATCAACTCTCTCTCTGAAATCATTTTGTTTTTCTGTATTTTCTTCCAAAACATAACCTTCAATTAAAGAAGGGGTGACATTTTTAAACTCTTCTATCGCTTGAATTAACCTTTCTTGATGCAGAGGATCGGAAAAAAGCATTGCTCCTTGAGATACTGATATCTGGCTAAATGTTGATACACAGCTATTAAAGCTGGTTGGCTTCTCATTTAATATCTTTTTA
>CAZQWI010000040.1:0-6681 GCA_964596995.1 uncultured Pseudomonadales bacterium | reverse complement strand
ATCGTCACCGGAGCATCCAGTGGATTAGGTAAAGCCGTCACTCAACAACTGTCCAAAGAGGGGTGGCATGTGTTTGCGCTAGCTCGGAGAGTTGAAAAAATTGATTTCGACAAAGGTGTGAATAAAATTGCCTGCAACATTCGTGATTTAACAAATATCGATAACGCATTTATTCAGATTGACAAGGAGACTGACCACATCGATCTGCTTTTAAACTGTGCTGGTAGAGGACTCGTAAAAACCTTTGAAGATACAACCCGAGAAGAAATCATGGATATCTTTGGAGTAAACCTTAAAGGAAACATTTACATTGCTCACGAAGTGTACAAACGTATGATCGCACACAAAAAAGGCCACATTATCAATGTCGGGTCAACTTCAAGCGTCAAAGCCAGGGAATTAGAAGTTTTGTATTGTGCTAGCAAGTGGGGACTCAGAGGATTTACTGAAAGTCTTAGATTAGAAGCGAAGCAACATGGAATTAAAGTTACCGGCGTTTATCCTGGCGGTATGAGTTCTGACAATTTTTGGAAAGTGGTCCCCGGCAAGGATGTTAGCTCATACATGAAACCAGAGGCAGTTGCAAAACAAATAATAAGTATTGCGAACCAAGGTAATGAGGTTGATATCACCGAAGTTATTATTGAGCGACCATAATGCGAGAAAATAAGTAAAGGGTGTCAAAAGATCTTAACAAATGAGTGACGTTGGTTGTAACGATTTGATCTCCGTAGTCCGCAATTTGACTAACCCCACCTGCACAGCATCATCAAAGGCCATTAAAATACGATCAATAGATCGAGTAATAATTACACTTGTATTTCTGGGTAATGGACCCCATGACTCTCTTAAAAGGATTTTTTGCTCCTGTTTTAATACCATAAATATTGGTGTATCAACGATTTTTACGATTTTCTTGTCCTGAATATATAACCTGTCGAAGAACAATCTGAGATAATGTCGTTTCAAAAAGTCTGGTGCATCCAGATATGTTTGATGTAAATTGCGAGTTAATGCAAGGATTTCTTCAATTACTCCAAAATCTACCTGCTCCTCATGGTCTAACTCATGCACTTTACGATCAAGTACTGTTAGATCTTCTTGAATCTGTTTGTACTGTCGCTTAAAAATATCCCTGTCTAGTGTTTTGTCTACCAAGAGATCTTCAAGATTTCGTCTTTTCTGTATTAAACCGCGTTTCTGGTCGTGCAAGGCTCGTCTATACTCTGACTCATGTTTTCGGCGGTTTCTTATATGTTCTTTTGCTTGCACTCTTACTAGTTCAATAAAATCATCCGAAAATTCGTACTGTTTGATGACATTAGCCACTCGCTTCTCTAATTTTTCTGTCGGCCAATAAGATGGCTTACAGCCCCCACGATGGGAGGAACAATGATAGTATGAGAATCTTTTACCCGATCTAAGGTCAGATACATCGGCTACAAGCCTACGCTCATGTATTGGGCAGTACACAAAACCGCGCAGCAGGAAACTCGTTTTTCTTTTTCGAATTAAAAAAGAGTTATTACATGCCAGAGTATGCTGTACTTGGTCATACAAACTTTTAGTGATGATGGGCTTATGACTACCTTCGCCCTCCAAGCCACCCCACTTCATCCATCCATAATATAAGGTATTATTAAAGATACCAGTCAATGTTTGTGGACTTAGCACATCTTTATTTCGATTGCCCCGCAAGCCTTTCTCGTACATGATCTCACACAACTCGAGCTGGCTATACTGACCAGTGGCATACATTTCAAACATCATTTTGATGATCGGTGCAGTTTCAGGATCTGGAATAATAATTTTTCGTTCCTTACGAATTGCATTTTTATATCCTAAAGGTGCTTTGCCAGGATAATAGCCCTGCCTAAACTTTTCTTGCATGCCAGCTTGTGTTCTCATACCGATTTGCTCACTCTCATGTTGTGCAAGTACGGACAAAATACCACCAAGGACCCCACCTGTGACATCGCCCTCAGAAGTTGAATACAGCTTAATATCTTTAGCTTTGAGTAGATCAACTGTATTGGCAAAATCCTTAGTCGATCGAAACATGCGATCTAGCTTAAAAACTATAATTGCATCAACTGGATTCTTTTGTATGGCAGACATCATTTCCTGATACTCATCCCGCTTGGTATTACGCCCTGTTTTTCCTCCATCAAAAAACTCTCCCGCAACCTGATATCCATATGCTTCGGCATAATTCCTACAAACCTGCTTTTGATTATCAGGTGAATAACCGTGTTCAGCTTGATCCTCCGTTGAAACTCTGCCGTAAGTGTAAGCTAACTTCATTTGACCTCCTCATTTTTAATGGAAGGCAATTGACCGACAGCTTCTCTATAGAATTTTAGTTGCTTTCCGATTGGCATCGACTTTAGTGGCTCAAAAATCGTGAAGTGAGTTGGTATCCCTGTTATAAGGTGTGGTTTGTGTAGCCATTCAAATAATCGGGCATACCAGCGAGGAGTGTGGAAATAGAGTTCCGCTTCATCGGGGCAAACTTCTTTAATTTCGTGCGCTAAATCTCTCAACCACATTTTCTTGTATCTTCGATCAAATTCCCCTAAATGGGTTTTAGTATCGACATCGCCAACAGCCGAATCCAAGTACAACAAGTGATTGGCTCCAATACACAAGACATATGTTTGGTCGTAATGCTTTTCGCAATACGCCAATGCGTACCGAAATTGGGTTGATACTGAGAAATGATCTCTGACTGCAACATCAGGACCATAATTTAATTGCCGTTTGGTGGCGGCTATAAAACCTACTTTCATGGTTTTACCTTTCTTGCCACCGCCACAACTGTGATATTATATTCACTAAGAAGTGGCGGTGACGCTACTTGATTTTAAGATCGGATGGATGTTACTTTTGTCGGTTGCATCCATCCTTTTTTTGTAACCTTAATTATATTTTCAGGTTTGTTCA
Organism: uncultured Pseudomonadales bacterium; assembly: GCA_964596995.1. Taxonomy (GTDB): domain Bacteria; phylum Patescibacteriota; class Microgenomatia; order UBA1400; family PJMF01; genus DAOLOF01. Next base: position 3,738 of record CAZQWI010000040.1, on the reverse strand, counting down.
TACTCAACTTCAATATCTAATAAATCTTGTATCTACACTCGTCACAGTAGTAGGTACATCCTTTATGTTCTGGTAACTTGAGATCATCCTCTGTGATCACATTGTCTAGTTCCAGAAATGCGTTGTTATGCACTCCACATTCAATACAATAGTATTTGTCGTCTTGTGTATAAGCTCTTATATTTTTATATTCAATCTTTGGCATATGCCTCCTTATTTTGTTACTTTTTATTGAAGCTTTTGGCTAGTTGAACAGCGTTTTGGGAGACTCCGCAAGATTAGAGCGAAGCGAAATCTTGCAATGAAGGTTTGTACGAGCTTCAGCGAGAAACCTTCATAGGCCACTTGCCTGTTCATTATTTAGAGTTAATATATATTCAATAGTAGGAACCTCCTTTCCGTCATTGTTATTGGTTATACTTCCGCACTGTTAGGTAGTTCGGTGCCAGTTGGTTTTACCGGTTTTTCCTTTTTCCTCAATACTGGACTTAAATCATATGCAGATGATCTGGTGTAAGTGCCCCCATCTGAAAGCGGTATTTTGTACCCCTTTTTTAATTTTCTAATGATGTTCAAGCCTACTAATTGAGTTAAGTGATACCTAACTTGCCTATCGCTCATCCCTAATTTATTGGCAATTGTTTTTTGAGCAGGCCAGCAGTAATAGTGTTTACCTGTATAGCCAATCAAATGCAGTAAAACTAACTTTGCCCCAGCACTTAAAAGCATAGAGGGGGTTTCTAGTGCTTCCGCTAATTTTTTCTTATCTGGAACATAAAACACTTTGTTCCCTACTTGGTTGTCTGACATATGACATCCTCCTTTTTTTTATTTATATTTTGTACTTGTTGTTTGTGCTCTAAATGGAGCATGCAAATCTCAACCCATTGACGGACTGCTTCATACAACACACTCTCATCACTGAGTGGGAGATTTTGAGCTGATTTTTTACCTAATGTTTTGTTCATTAGGTTCGTATTTTAGGGAAAAGAAAAAAGAAGACTAAACCAAGTGGTGGTGGTAGCTAAAAACAGAAAAGTTAGTCAGAAGAAATAAGTTTTTTAATGCGAGTAATGCCTTCGGAAATGCTTTTGGAGAGATCAGATATTTTCATCACTTCTATTTCATCCTCATCTAAACTGCTTTTCTTAAGTTCACTAAATCGCTGTTTACTAATACCCATTTCTCTTAATGCGAGTTGTTGAGGTGTCTTATTTTCCAAGACATATAGCTGGTAATATGGATAGTACATCTCAATCTGTCTGTAGGCATCAACAGCATATTTATTGTATTGTGATTCTGAGATATATGGCTTGAGATAATCTGGTGGAGCTTTGATATCATTGGGCAAAAAGCTCTTGCCTGTTTTAGTTTTTACTTCATACAGATTAAGAAACTCCCTTAGTGGTTTGTCTAAATCTTCGGTTCTAGTGCCTTGATGAACAACAATGACATCGACCTGCTCAAAGTCATCTGGATCATCACTGTAGTATTTATTGAGAGTTGTATAGTAGGCTTTTTTATAATCTCCATCTTCAACCAAACCAGTAAAAATCAATTTATGAATCAAACGCTCATAGTGGGTAGATAATCCGTAGTCACGCCTTAATTCATAGACTAGTTGATTGAATTTAGCATCTCTGTCGGAGTCTCGAATACCATAATAAGCAGTCATGTAATGCTCATTAGCTTTTTTGGCTGACTTAATTGGGTACTCGCTGGTTGTTGGGTCAAAAAGTTGTTTTAACTCCCATATTTGGTTAAAGAAGTCTTTTGCATGAAGAATTTTTACTACATCGGTGTAGCGACTTGGATCGTTCTTAATTTTGATGATAACTGACTCTGCCTTTGGCAAAGAAACTGTAGTATCTCTCATGAAGATATTGTACTCAAAAATCCCAGAAATCCGTAGCACAAAACACATAGGGTATGATTTAGGTAATGCAGAAAAGAGTAAAGATAGCACCAATTTTAACCAAAGAACTCAAAGAGCGGATTGTCCATAGGATTGAGCCATACTTGAAAGCAGGATTGAGTATTCATACAGCCTGTTTACAGGCGGGAATACCAAGATCAACGCTCTATAAAATCATGGAAGAAAATGAGTATTTGCGTGATCGTGTGGACAGAAGTAGGCAGTTTTTCAGTGTGGCAGTTTCAAGTATTGTTGCTAGAAAACTGCATGCGGTCTTACTTAGACAACAAGCAGGAGAAGAAATTGTTGGGGAAGATTTGGAGTTTATAAAATGGTTAGCCCTCAACTCAACACATTGTAGAGAGGAGTTTGGCAAAGTATCACGAAATGCACTTAATTTTGATCCAGAATTTGAACTACAAAGATTGAACAGTCTGATTGATGAAAAATGTGGTGTATTTGATTATGACAACTCAGAAAACTAAGCAATGGATAATACATATGCATCATGTGCAAATCCACAGGAGAAAAAGAGGGTTATTTCTCAAAACCCTTCATAAACTCATCGAGAGTAATACCAAGAGCTTGTGCAATTCTCCAGATAACAAAAAAGGTGGGACTATAGACTCCTCGCTCTAGGTGTGAGTAGTAAGCCGTATTCAAACCAGCCTTAAAGGCTAAGTCTTCTTGAGTTAATCCAGATTCTTCCCTCTTTGCTCGAAGATGTGCAGAGAGTAAATCAGTAAACTCTTTACGAAGTTTTTCTTGTTCTTCTTTTGATAGTGATGGTCGATATTTTGGTGATGACACATAGATATTGTTGAATGAATCCCATGTATGCACCATGTCGTACTCATTGGAATTGGTACTTTAAGTAAACATTGGAATAATTTATAATCCATAGAAAACCATAGAAGAAACTAGAAAGGATCAATATGAAAAAATTATTTAAGTGGGGCGGGATAATCCTAGTAGTGATTATCGTTATTAGTGCGATTTCCGGTGGTGGCGGCGAGAAGTCAGAGTCTAGCTCATCTGGAAACAAACAAGAACAACAAGCGGATCAGACCTATAAAGTAAATGATTTAGTAACCAGTAAAAACATGGAGTTAACAGTCACCTCAGTCGCAGAACGCAATTCTGTTGGTGGTCAATATGTCCGAGAAACCGTGTCTGAGGGCGGAACATTAGTCGTTGTTAACTGGCAGTACAAAAATACTTCTAGCGAGCCAATAGGCACATTCTCCCAACCAAGTCTAAAACTTCAAGACACTAACGGTGTTGAATATAGCTCAGATGCAGGTAAAACAGGTAGCTACGCAACTGAAATCAAACTTGACCGGAAGATCCTCAGCGATCTGAATCCAGGAATCACAGTTAAAGACGCACAAGTTTTCGAGGTCAGCAAGGAGTCATACGACCAAGGCGGATGGTTTGCAGTTATTAAAGCAGACGGCAAGAGCTATAAAGTAGAGATTAACTAATTAAATTCTTCTCTAGCAAGGTTTACTTCCCATGGCATGTTTAGTGTTTTAATATCGTACTGTTCTTAGTACAATGGCTTTACAAGTGCTACTTCAGAATGTGTCACAAAATAGAAAAATTAAGTTAATATGGCTAGAAAATCGAAAAAGAATATCTTTTTGCCAATTGCGGTAGTTTTTTTCGTATTGGTTTTAGTTGTGGGAGTGCCCGCCTATTTTAGAAGCAATGGTGTTACAAACACTCAACCAACCCCATCTCCCGAACTATCTGTCAGTAATGGTTGTACTAGGACGAGCAGACTCGAAAATGCGCCCCAGTATGATAGGGCATTAAGTCTT
>CAZQWI010000039.1:3391-6727 GCA_964596995.1 uncultured Pseudomonadales bacterium | reverse complement strand
TCATAAGCAATGGTTGGTTTGGATGAGTTAATATCGGTCATAGTGTAATATAAAAATTATTAAATATCTTTTAAAGTATTTTTAGTCCCATTTTTTCCTTGACTTCAGATAGAGTTTGCTGAGCAATCACTCCGGCCTGCTTGGCGCCCTCTCGAATAACCTCTTCTATCAAGCGTGGCTGTTGTTCCAACTCAGCTCTTTTTTCTTGAATCGGTTGAAGCTCTTTATAAATTGAGTCTGCCAACTCATGCTTTAAGTCTCCATACTTAATTCCTGAACCCTGATAAAGTTCTTCGTAAAATTCTAATTTCTCAGCTCCTTCGAACAGTTCAACAAATTTTAATAAGTTAGCAACACCAATTGATTCACTGCCAGAACTCTCATCAAGATATCTTTTTGTAGATCTAGCGCTTGTTTTTGATTTAGTATCTACGGAAACATCTTGAATAGTGCCTTTGCCACTATCAGTTGGAGCACTTTTAAGTCTCTGTCTTATCGTTTCTATATCATCAGTAAGAGTAATATAACTTCCTTCTACAGATTTACTCATTTTCCCTTCGCCCTTGAGTGATGGAATATACTCACCCTTCGTAGCAAACCGCTGTGGTTCAGGAAAATCCATTCCATAACGATCATTCATTTTACGAGCAACTTCTCTGGCAATCTCCAGATGAGGCTCTTGATCAATACCCACCGGCACCAACTCTGCTTTATAAAGCAAGATATCCGCCGCCATTAAAGCTGGATAGTTTAATAAAGCCAAGGTAACATCTTCAGGATATTGAGCAGCTTTTTCCTTATAAGTAGGAAGGTGTTGCATTCGAGCTACACTCATCACCGTTGAAAATAAATAAGTTAAATAAGTATGCTCCGGCACCAATGATTGAGCAGTAATGATAGCTTTTTGTGGATCAAGTCCAGCAGCTAAATAATCAATAATTACTTCTCTGCTAGTTTGAGCTAGTGATTCACTATCATAAGGAGTTGTGATGGCATGTAGATCCATTACCATAAAAATACTCTCATAGTTAGGATTATTGGTTAATTCTATGTAACCCTTCACTGCTCCAAGATAATTTCCTAGATGTAATCTGCCAGTTGCTCTTGATCCTGAAAAAACTCTTTTTTGTTTGTTCATAAATGTTTGTTCTAAGTAGTGTGTGCCCTGTATCAACTTGATTCTATCATTGGAGATCAAATCAATCACTCGCACAATCTACATTTCCTTAATGTAATAATTTTTAATAAAAAAACCGCCTGTGATAGGCGGTAGCGATGTAAAAAAATACAACTAAATTACCACCTACCTAAAGAAGCGGTCCACCAACTAAAGCTAATTTGATTAAAAAAAGATTTTTGCATTGAAAAGGTATTGTATAACAACCACTAGTTCTCGTCTATAACTCCTCAATCTCAATTTTTGGAGAGTTATCAACCCCATCTTCAATTAACTCCAGGTATTTTTCGGTTGTGGTAATTCTCTTATGTCCCACCAATTGAGAAACATAAACAAGAGGAGTGCCAGCCCTAAGTTGCTCAACAATAAATGTGTTACGAAGATCATTTAAGGTTGCATCCTTGATACCCGCTAACGAAAAGCATCGATCGACAGCCGAACGAATATTTCTAACTAAAAATGGTCTACAAGTTTTAGTAAGAAAAATCTCTTTTTCTCTTGCTTTTGGCCTAACTCTTAGATAATCAATTAAGGCCTGCTTTGCTGGTTTATTAAGAGGAACTTTGCGACCATCTCTGCTTTTTTGGGGTTTTATCTCGATAATTCCGCGTTCTAGATCAACATCACCAGTTTCTAAACTAGCTAACTCACTAATTCTCATTCCTGTTTGAAGTAATAACTCAACAATTGCAAAAATTCTCACATCTCCTCTGCAAGCATCTCTCAAAGCTCTATATTCCATTTTTGATAAGAATCTAGGTGGTTTTTGTTGAATCTTGGGATGAGCAATCTCAATTGCTGGACTCGAATCAAGCATCCCTTCAGCTACCAAAAATCTAAAAAATGATTTTATAGAATTAATTTTCCTTGAAATAGATTTATCGGTATAACGACGTTTTTTTAATAGTTCCTGAAATTGAGAAATGTCATCATGATTAATTTGGTCTACAGTTTCTTTCCCTTGCTCTAAAACATACTCTCCAAGTTGCTCAATATCTTTTGTATAGGCTAAAACAGTTGCATTAGCTTTACCGCTATCTCTAAGATTTTTGTCATACAGGTTGTATGCTTGTTTGAAATTTAGTTCTTGAGTTGATTCTTCCATGTGTCAAAATGTTAGTAATAAAAATGGCCAAACCCAATTGAGCAGAAGATTGCCACAATCTGTTTATCATGGCTAAAAAACCTTAAATATATTAATACTTAATTAATATAAGATAAGCTCTTGATGTCTTATAATATCATAAACTAACAAATTGTACATAAGAAGTTTACAAAGATTAATATCATATAAATAGATATAATTATGCACAGGTTACCCAATAAAGATGATTAAAAAGATAATAAAAGTTCTTGAAAAAATAGCTTTGAGTCCTATCTTTGTAATAATTTTTACATTATTAGCTGGCTATTTTTTACTTCAAAACAACAGAAAGTTAAAAAGAGTTGAATTATCTAGAAACAACATTCACTTAACTGAAAAAGAGGTTTCATCTCTTCAAGAATCAATCGAAAATCTAGACCTAGAACTCAACCAAGCAAACAATTCTTTAGCCAAAGAAAAAATTATTAGAGATGAGTTACTTCAACAGAAAGAAAATGAGTTAGTACTAAAGTTGCCTGATTTGGTTGAGTCAGATACAAAAATTGAAGAAACTGAAGAAAAAAGTAATTTTGAGAAGTGGCTTGAATTGCTTCAATAAAAGAAAATACAAAAATGTTGCGGGACTAGGAGTCGAACCTAGCCTGCGAGATTATGAGCCTCGCGTGCACCGTACACTATCCCGCGTTTAGACTAGCTATTATAACCAAGAAGCCAGCGATATTCAATTCTGGCGAAAAAAACACAAAAGAAATAGTAGCAGGGGTGAGGCTCGAACTCACGACCTCAGGTTTATGAATCCTGTGCTCTAACCAACTGAGCTACCCTGCCAATAGAATAGTCATATTTTATCTCAAGAGAATGATTTGGGCAACGAGTGCTTTCAAACTTTTTAATTAAGATGATTTTTAGCAAATTTAACCAAAAGCGGGGGCAATAAAATTGCCCCCGCCTTCTTTAAATCCATTCGTTAAACTCGACTCCTACATCATGCCACCCATACCCCCCATACCACCCATGGCTGCAGCTGCGGCCGCATCATCTTTCTTTTCAGGAG
>CAZQWI010000039.1:0-3381 GCA_964596995.1 uncultured Pseudomonadales bacterium | reverse complement strand
TTCTGAACAGCGGCAATCGCAACTTTTGCTGGTTCAATCACTCCCGCCTTTACAAGATCTTCAAACTTATTGGTAAGAGCATTGAAACCCCAAGTTGGGCTGTCTTTTTCTTTAATTTGACCAAGCACCCAACCAGCATCTACACCAGAGTTTGTGGCCAACATTCTAATTGGTTCATCAAGAACGGCTTTAACCAGCTCAATACCCGTTCTTTCATCTTCACTATCAGCGGTTAACTTATCCAAAACCTTAGCGGCTTGTACATAAGTTACACCTCCACCAGGAATGATACCTTCTTCGATAGCAGCCTTGGTTGCTTCTTTTGCATCCTTAACTCTTTCTTGAAGATTTTTCATCTCAATCTCGGTATTAGCACCTACTTGGATAACAGCCACCCCACCAGTAAGCTTAGCTTTTCTTTCCTGGAGTTTTTCGATATCAAAATCAGAGGTTGACTGCTCAATCTGAGCATCAATTTGAGCTACACGAGCATCAATATCTGTTTGAGATCCCTTACCTCCAACAATTCGGGTGGTGTCCTTAGAAGAACGCACTGTGTCGGCCTGACCCAAATCTTCAATAGTTGCATCTTCAAGTTTTTTACCAACCTCACTAGTGATAACGTTACCACCAGTTAAGATAGCTATATCATGAAGCATCTCTTTTCTACGATCGCCAAATCCTGGGGCCTTAACAGCTAAAGCCTTGAAGGTACCCCTTAATTTATTTACTACTAAAGTAGTAAGGGCTTCGCCCTCAATATCATCGGCAATAATTACTAACGACTTACCCGCATTCACTACTTTCTCCAGCAAAGGCAAGACATCTTTGATGCTTGAAATTTTTTGGTCTGTAATCAAGAGGAATGGATTTTCCATAACCGCTTCCATATTATCGGAATCGGTAACAAAGTATGGCGAAGCATAACCCTTGTCAAACTCCATCCCTTCTTTGTGGTCGATGGTAATCTCCATGGTTTTGCCTTCTTCGACTTCCACCACGCCATCTTTGCCAACTAGTTTTAAAGCTTCGGCAATCTTAGCTCCAATCACTTCATCTTGAGCTGAAATTGTAGCTACCTTTTCCCAATCAGTTTCCTGAACTGGTTTGGCGAGAGTGCGAATCTTCTTGACTACTTCAGCAACTGCTTTATCAATTCCACGCTTCATAATCATTGGGTTTGTACCAGAGGTAACATACTTCATACCAATGTTACTCATCTTTTGAGCTAATAAAGTAGCGGTAGTTGTTCCGTCTCCAGCAACATCATTGGTCTTGGAGGCAGCTTCTCTGACTAGCTGTGCACCCATGTTCTCAAACTTGTCCTCAAGCTCAATTTCCTTGGCAACACTAACTCCGTCATGAACAACGTTAGGAGCACCCCAAGATTTGTCTAAAGCGACGTTGCGTCCTTTTGGACCGAGCGTAGTGGTAACCGCATCAGCCAACTTATTAATACCGATGAGCATTTTTTGTCGGGCATCATCCCCGAATAAAAGTTGTTTTGGCATATTTTTTTCTTTTCTTTAATTTATTAATTTATTTCTAATTTTTATGAGTAATTATTTCTTGCTGACTACAGCTAAGATGTCATCAAATTTTAAAAATTGATACTCAACATCTTCAATCTTAAAATCATTACCACCCCATTTTTTGTAAATAACCATCTCACCAACTTTTACTGGACACTTGAATTCCTTGACTCCACTTTCCCAGACACTACCACCGCAAGCTAATACTTTTCCTTGTTGAGGTTTTTCATCATCAGATTCTGGCAAGTATAATCCAGAGGAGGTTTTAGTTTCTGTTTGGATTGGCTCAACCAAAACATAACCAATGTTTGGTTTGAGATCAGAGGGCTTAAGAGATTTCATAAAGATTCCCTTTCTTTCTTTGAGAGTAATTTTTAACTTTCGCGAGTTTGGACAGATGTAAAAGCCAATAAATGATTATTAGCAGAAGATCATCGCGATCACTAGCAGTTATCTTACAAGAGTGCTAAAAAGTTGTCAAGATTAAATTTTGAGAGATAAAAGCTTAATTTATCTCGCCTCGCCCACCACCTATCACTTGTTCAACAGTAGACAAAGCTCGGTGAATATCACTCATTAGTGAAACGGAGAGTTCCATACCTTCAGCATCCAACTCGATTCCATCAAGAACCAACATTGAATCATTCATCAACTCTTCTAAAAATCCGTCTACTAAATCTTGATTGTCTATTAGCCAAGTTGGTTGAGTCTTACTCACATTTTGAATGAAGGCGTCAAGCGCAAGAGTAATTTGACGAACTCGACGAGATTGCACATAAAGATCAAATTTTGTTTCTTGATTCTCAGAATTTTTTTGAGAAAGACCGGTCAAATAAATTTGACCGAGATTTGGTGTTTTACTTTTCATTATTAGCTTAATTATAACAGACCAGACAACCCAAGCTAACCAGTTTTACATTAATGATAAAATACATCCGATCTGGAAATATGAAAATAGTTAAACTAACAAATAATCCTAACAATACGCGCGAAATTGTCTCCTTGGCTATCAGTGTGTTGAATAAGGGCGGATTGGTAATCTATCCCACCGAAACTGTTTACGGCATTGGCGCTGACGCTACCAATCAAAATGCCATAGATAAGCTTTTAAACTATAAATCTCGCCGAGAAGGTAAGCCTTTATCGATTGCGGTGACTGATCAATCCATGGCTGAGAAGTTTGTCGAGTTAAACGATCAAGCGGCGCAGTTTTATCAACGGTTTTTGCCAGGACCCTACACGATTGTGTCAAAAGACAAAGGAAAGTTAGCAAAAGGGGTTGCTTCCGAGTTCAACACCCTAGGCATCAGAGTTTCTAGCCATCCATTGATAAGTAAACTTGTGGAAGACTTCGATAAACCAATTACCGCAACTTCAGCTAACTCCTCTGGGGAAAAACGCCCATACTCCGTTTTAGACATTCTAGACAATATCTCTGATAAACAAAAAAAGTTAATTGATCTGATTATTGACGCCGGAACATTGCCTAAAAATAAGCCTTCGACTGTTATTGATACCACTCACTCAACTCCTTTAACATTACGATCACAAATGAATCTTCCTGAAAAATCTGTGTCGATTAGCAGCCTTTCTGATTTAGAAACTCAAGAGATTGCTGGAAAACTATTACTTAAAAACTGGGAAAGAGTTAATAAAAGAGGCTTAGTTATAGCTCTTGATGGAGAGCTTGGAGCTGGCAAAACAGTTTTTGCCAAAGGTGTCGCTAATTTTTTACAAATAGATCAGCAGATAACCTCACCCACATATACTTATATCAAAGAATATGAGTATTCCCGTCATCAAACTAATGGCATCTTTTATCACCTTGATTTGTGGAGATTAGACGATG
>CAZQWI010000038.1:0-6747 GCA_964596995.1 uncultured Pseudomonadales bacterium | reverse complement strand
AAAAACAGTTTTAAATTTGAGTATTTGGGAGTTGATAGTAATAAAAAACTCTTGAGTATTGCTCAAAAAAAGCTTAATAAAAATCCAAAAATTTTATTTTCTCAACTAGATTTAGTTGAGTTAATTACCACGAACCAGCTACAGTCGAAAGTTAGTCATAAATACGATCTAGTCGTAGCATTCGGAGTTCTCCACCACATTCCAAGTTTTGAACTAAGAGTTCAATTCATTAAAACAATTTGCGAATTAGCAAATAATAGTAACTCTCGAATTGTTCTTACGGCTTGGCAGTTTGCTTCAGAAGATAGATTTAATGACAAATTTATTGATCCTAAAATTATTGGCCTAGATTCTGATTCTTTAGAAGATAATGACTTCATCTTAGGATGGCAAAACCAACCCAATACTTATCGTTATTGCCATTTTGTAGATCAGTTGGAAATGGAAAAAATTGTCAAGATAGCTGGTAATTGCTCAATCGAAAGCTCATTTTTAGCTGATGGAAAAACAAAACAACTAAATCGCTATTTTGTTCTTCAACTCAAACAATAAACTCTTCACCATGCCCTGGCAAGCCTCTAAAACCAGAGGAGTTTTGCTGAATCTTAATCAGCGATTGCTTCATTTTTTCAGAAGACGAGTATCCCAAATCTGTTCGACCTGGAACTTTGTCGGCAAATAAAGTATCTCCCGTAATAATCGTTTGATCATCTCGCAGAACTAGACAGCATCCTCCCGGTGTGTGGCCTGGTGTATGCATAACTTCTAACCTGATCTGACCGATCAAAATTTCATTACCTTCCTCTAAGTAATTGGTGACAATTGGGGAGTTAAGCTCAATTTTTCTATGAAGCCAATAGCTAGCTCTATTTGCCAAATCAGTAATTAAGAACTCGTCCAAACGATGAACCAAAAAGGGGACATCAAAATTTAGTTGCAACTCTGCTGAAGCCAGATTGTGATCAAAATGACCATGAGTAGCAACAATCTTTGTTAAAGTTAGGTTTTGGCGTAGTATCTCATCACTAATAAACTGGGCATCATCAGCAGGATCGATAACTACGCATCCTTGGGCAATATTATCAATAATTAGATAAGTGTTGGTAATTAGATCGCCTAACTGGTATGTGATGATGCTCATAATTTTTTTACTACTTTTCTAGCCAAATGGCTGCCGCTTGATTTTGATACTCAATGTCAAAATTATGTCCTCCAAATCCTTCAATAAAAACATCTGCTTTCATTGAAGAAACTGCTTTTTTGTACATTTTTTCTCTTAAAATACGATCATCTTTAGTATAAAAAGTTATCTTCATCGTTGGCAACTCATTAAAAATTTCTGATAAATCTAGATCAATATTCTGGAAGAACGTAGAAAATATTGGCACTGGCTGCTGACGCATAAGCAAGGACTCTTCAGTATTGATTTTTTGTCCTCCGATAATTGATCTAATTATTTTGCTGGTGTTTAGATAAACATATAATCTAGAAAAAAATGGTGAAACCAAGATTGGTTTTAAAAGTTTATATAAATACTTCTTTTTTTTTGAGTTTATAAAAGAAGGTAAAGTACTTAGTAGTACAAGCTTATTAACTTGATCTTTGTGTTTACTAGCGTAAGCTATTGCAGCTAATCCACCAAAAGAAAAACCAGTTAACTCAAACTCATTAATCTTTTTCTGTTCAACCACTCTTTCAATATAACCAACTATTTCATCAATCCTTAATCTTTTAAAAAATCCTTTGGCCATTGGTAAATCAATCATTATTAAATGATATTTTTGAGAAACCTGCTTTTCAAAAACATTAAAAGCTTTTTCTGATGAAGCATACCCAGAAATAAAAACAATTTTTTTCTTATTTTTAACCCCAAACTCTCTAAAAGAAAGAGGAATGTGAACAACTCTGCCAAATCTGTTTGCTAATTGAGGAAAGTTTAAAAAATATTTTAAATTGTGAAACCCAAAATTATAAATGAATTTCAGTAACCTATAAGTAATTAATAAACTCTTGCGTTGACGAGCCTGTTGGAGTCTTTCTTTTGAAAAAACATCAACAGTATCTGCATCTTGCAATACTTGACTGTACAATGATCTTTTCTGATTAAGCCGATGATAGGGAAAGGAAAAAGCGTGATGTTTTATTGCTTCGATGATAACGCTTTGATCTTGTACAGAAACAAAATTTAGCTCTGACATAAATGCTTTTCGCAATAATCTTAAGGTCATCGGCACTTCAAAAGAATGCTTGAGAAGTATGTTGCCACGATTCTCTGAATAGGATAGATCATGCAATAAAACACAGGCTTCTAAGAGATTTTTGTCTAAATCTAAATTCAGATAATTAACTATACCGCGTGCATTCGTTACAACTCTTTCAATGTGAGACCAATCATGAGAAATGTCTTTGCTTTTTAACATTGCATTTTTAGCAAAGAACTGAATCTTTTTGAGCTGCTGTTGATCCATTAAATTTCCTCAAAAGCTGCCATCGTTTGCATGTTGTGGTGATGGCGTCTTTGTAACTCCTCAGGGATTTCTTGTTTTGTTTTAAACAGATAATCAAAAATTGCTTCTGCTAAGGCATCTGCTGCTAAAACAGAGCAATGAATTTTCTGGGTAGGTAAATCTCCTAGCTCTCCCAGCACATCCTCATTCTTTATCTTCATAGCAACTGACAGTTTTTGATTTTTTGCCAAATCGGTAATCATGCTACTGGTAGCAATTGCCGCCACACAGCCAAACGTCTCGAACTTTATATCAGAAATAATCTTGTCTCCGTCTTTATCATCTACAACCTTAATATAAATCTTCATCACATCACCACAGGTGAGATTACCAACCTCTCCAACTCCATCTGGATTTTCAATAGATCCTTGATTATGCGGATTGCTGAAATGATCAATTACTTGCTCTGAATATGACATTATTTACTTTCTTTTAAATGGTGAAATTTTTCGCAAATCTTTTACTATCTGTTCGATTACCGAAGCTGCATGCTCAACTTCATCTTGAGTACTCCAACGTCCAAGAGATAATCTCAAAGAACCGTGAGCCTCAGCAGGCTTAAGACCAGTTGCCAACAGCACATGACTCGGTTCAAGTTTGGGTGAAGAACACGCTGAACCGGTTGAGGCAGCCACTCCTTCTTGGCTTAATCTCATAATTAATGATTCTCCCTCAATATAATCAAATCTTATATTAAGAATGTTATAAAGTCTGTGAGTTGGATGACCATTTAGATGAGAATCGGGAATCACTGATAAAAGTTTTTTTTCTAAATAATCTCTTAACTTTTTAATTCTTTTTTCTTCAGATTTATTGTTTTGCAAAGCAATCTCTATCGCCTTAGCAAAACCAACAATTCCAGGAACATTTGAGGTAGAGGAGCGAAGATTTAATTCCTGACCTCCACCATGAAGTAGAGGAGTGAGCCTAACTCCTTTTTTACAATACAAAAAAGAGACACCTTTTGGTCCATAAATTTTGTGAGCTGAAGTAGTCAACAGATCAACCTCTAGTTCTTGAACATCAACGGGAATCTTTCCAAATGTTTGTGAGGCATCAACATGAAGTAAAATGCCTTTCTTGTGGCAAATTTCTGAGATCTCCTTAATTGGCTGAATCGTGCCAATCTCATTATTGGCATGAATCACTGAAACTAATAGCGTTTGATCGTCTAATTTTTTAATAAGTTTTTCTAGATCAATTCTTCCATATTGATCAACATCAAGATAATCAAGTTGATAATCCTGTTTTGATAACCACTTTGCAGCATTCAAAACACAGTCGTGTTCAACAGCTGAGATGACAATCTTTTTTCTTTTACTTTTGTTTCCCCAAGCTAAACCTTTGAGAGCAAAATTGTTACTTTCAGTTGCAGAACTGGTAAAGATGATTTCGTTTGCAGAAGCATTGATGGCTGAAGCCAAGGTTTCTCTAGCATGATTGACGGCTTTAGCTGCCTGCTGACCAGCCCAGTGTAGCGAGGCTGGATTACCATACTTCTCTAAAAAATAAGGCTTCATCACCTTAAAAACTTCTGGATCTAGAGGAGTGGTGGCAGCATAATCAAAATAAATTTGAGTGGAAGTTGGCATAGTTTAATAAATTCAAACTTTTCAATTGATATGTACAGATATGAATAGTGATTATATTACAAACTAGGACTAATAATAATTCGTGAATATTTTAACGCTTCTTAGCATTTTATCAGTAATCCCGCTCACATCTTGATCACAAGTATTATCCACACTCAGAAAAATAAAAAATGGAATTTACTCTAATTCGGGAAACATTAATTTTAAAAACTCAAAAGCAATTCTTCGATGAGGACCAACTATAGGAAATTCATTCCACTCTAAACAAGGAGACGAATTAATTTCAATGATTTTATAATTATCGGCAGTCTGTTCTTCAAAAATGTTTTTTGTCATGTAATCAATACCAGTTAAAGCCAGTCCAGGAACACTTTGCATAATTTTTTTAACAATTTTTTTTACGGAAGGATGAACTTCATCAGTAACATCGATCGTATCCCCACCCAAACTAATATTTAAAGCATTATGAGGTCTTAAAAATATTCTCTTATTCATGGGTAGAACCGAACTTAGTCTCAAATCTTGCTTTTTTAAATACTCTAAGGTTTTTTTATCAACTTTAATTTTCTGATAAATTGTAACTTTTTCTCTTATAGGATCTAGATTTTTTTTAATAATCAATTCTTTTATGCTAGATTTTCCATCACCAACAACATTAGCGGGCAAGCGCTTAATTACGCTGAGAATTTTATTTTGAGTAGCTAAAATTCTATATTCTTTTCCTTGAAACATCTCTTCAACCAAAATCTCTACCTCTTTTTGACCATAAAAATTGTAAATTTTTTGTATAGCGTTTATATAGTCATTCCAAGTTTTAATGTTTAAATAAACATTATTTCCCTGCTGATCATCAACTGGTTTAACTACTAAGGGTTTTTTTAAATTCTCAAACAATCTCTTAAGATACGGCTTTTTATCATCAAACTCAATTCTATAACCATTACTTACAGATAATCCGTTCTTGTCTAATATATTTTTTGAAATACGTTTATTAGCGCAACAATAATGCGCAAATTCTGTTGTTATTGAGGGAATTTGACCATGAAAGTATTCGGCTTTGTTGTTGTAAGTTAATTGGAAAATATTGCAATATGCAATTTTTTTCCACTCAATATTATTTCTTTCTGCTTCTTCAAGAACCAGAACAGTACTGCCAGAAACTTTTTTTAATTTTTTAATACTGTCGATTGATTTTCTTTTAAAATAAAGATCATTCATAATAAGAATCCATGGATTAATTCATTAACAATTTTGATTGGTTCACCCAGGTATAATCAAAATTACTAAAAAAAATTTATGGTTAACTTTTTGAGAAGCAAGCTGTGAAGAATTAGAATCAAAATAACACCAGCTTTTACCAAACAATAGTTAGAAAATTTTACAAAGTAAGCCTATTATAACTGAATTATCAAAAGAAATTTGATTTCTAGTTATTCTCTGTAATGCCACAAGAGGGAGATGTTAAAACTTTTTTAAATAATTAGCATATTACTTATCCAATATTTTTTTAGATTAACTTGATATTGGCTTGTAATCAAAGCTAATTTTTAATTCTTGAAATTTATCAAGGATTGAGATCTAATTTAAATTATTATTAATTGATCAAAAAGGAAAAAATGGAAGCACAAACTGGAAGAATGGAAAATACACCAACTTTAAATTACACACGAAATACCAAGAATGGATATAGATGCGGCTTTAGCAGTATTGAATAAAATTTGTCCAGAATCATCTAGGCTTAAAGACTATGACCCAGAGGGAGATTCAGATACCATTACAGTAGAATTGCCTCAAGACAAATTGGTAACTTTTATGGCTCAATTAACAAATGAGAGACGTTTGCCACAGTACCGTCCTAGATAGAATAGCTAAACTCAAAACATGAGCTTGGCTAGTTGTTAGAATATTGATCATTCGTTTCGAGTTCCAAACACTTGCTAGAATTCCCAATAACTTGATGGCATTAGTGGATGAAGTTAGAACTTTTTATCTAAGCTTTTTCTAAAACTTTTCTTCTAAAAATTAGCATACAAACAAACAGAGTATTTACCATGAACCAAGTGATGGGATAAAGCATGGTTACCGCAGCGTAACTGTTTAAGGCTAGAGTTGCTAACCCAAATCTCAGAATGTTTAAAAAATAAAAAGACAATGTTTCTGAATGGGGTGCAATCCATGACTTTCGAACAGTTGGAGCAAATGCCAAAAGGTCTGTTGTGGTTAGTAAAATTGCTGAAACAATGGGTTGTTTGGCAATAAGCCAAAAACCTAGAGATATCAACGCCAACGAAATAAATGCTTTATCTGTATTGGTTATTTTACTTGGAACTTTGTATTTTATGGTCAAAAAAATAACTAAAACACAGGCTAGTTCTGCAGCAAGGGTAACGAATGCTCCTGCTCTCGCATCATTTGAAAATTGTAAAGCAAAAACAATTCCCCCAACTAAACCCCAGGAGATCCAACTATAAACATGGGGCTTAGTCTTTCCAGCAATAATATCTTTTATGTAAGGAACATAGCCAATGAAAGTTAAAGCTATAGCAATTGTTCCGATTATTGTTTTCAACATGACCGAAATTATATCAGGAAAAAAGTTCCAATCATCCTAGTTATTGAGAGAATCTGCTTGAGTAAAAATTGATGCC
>CAZQWI010000037.1:0-6775 GCA_964596995.1 uncultured Pseudomonadales bacterium | reverse complement strand
TTTTAATAAATATCTATTCTTCCCATGGGTTATTACCATAGAAGTTTCTATTCCATGACTGAATTAGTAGCTTTTCAAATAGTTGATCAGATAAGTATGACTTCATTGACACAGAAAGATTTTCCTCAACATGATGTAATTTTCTCATACCAGGAATAACGGTTGATACTTCATCAAAATGAAGAATGAATTTTAAAGCAAGCTCGGTAAGAGATTCAATTTCACTTGATTCATCAACTATTTTTTTTAATTTGACTATTCTTTGTTCTAATTCAACTAATCTATCTTGAGAAAAGTAAGAACGTCTAAAGTCACCTTCGGAAAATGTTGATTTTGAGTTAATTGTTCCGGTTAGACCACCTTCATCTAATGGTACTCGTGCAATTAGACCAATGTTATTATTGTTAATAAATGGGAAAAGAGAATTTATTGGTTCTTGATAAAAAATATTGAAAATAGTTTCAACAACAGATATTAGGCCTGTCTCACAAGCCTTGATGCAATTAGTTGACTCATGATTATTTGTAGAAATACCCCAATATTTTACTTTTCCAGCTTTTGTTATTTCTTGAATAGTTTCTTTCCATTCTTCTTGTGTTGCCCATTCATCTAACCAAACATGAAACATCATAATGTCAAGGACTTCAGCATCTAACTCTTTAAGGCTTTCATCGACTTGATCGATAATATGCTTCTTGGGAAAAACATCTTGGATATCTGTTCCGGATCTAGCTGGCCACTGCCAATTTTTTGGCAACATTTTGGAGGAAATTATTATCTTTTTATCTCTTCTTTTTTTGATGATTTCTCCTATCCATTTTTCAGCTAGTCCATCTCCATAAGATCTCGCTGTATCTATAAAATTTAAACCATGATCAATAGCATATAAAAGTGATCGCTCACTTTCCTTTTTTGTAGAACCAACCCAACAGTTGCTGTCATTGGCGAATTGCCAAGTACCATAACCGATTTCAGAAATTTGTAAGTTTGTTTGACCTAATTTTCTATATTGCATAAAAGAAGTATTATTATTTTACTCTACCTTAATCTTACACGTTGAAAAATAGCATTTATCACCAAATATTCTTTAAAATAAGAAAAAAATTTCGAGTGATGTTTAACCGTAAGTAGATTATAAGTGATGATTACTTTTTTTTCTTAAAATCCTCTCTTTTTTTTCCCACCTTCTCTACTATAATATCCCCATATGCAAAGAACTCTTTCAGAAGAAACAATCAAAAAAGTGGGTAAACAAGTTACTCTACAAGGATGGGTAGAAAGTAAGCGTGATCACGGTAAGATCACCTTTATCGATTTAAGAGATAGATCTGGGATTGTTCAGGTAGTTGGTTTTAATAAACTTTCGGAATTAAGAATAGAGTCTGTGGTTGAAATAACTGGAATGGTTAAAAAAAGAGATGAAAGATATTTAAACAAGGATCTAATAACTGGTGAGGTTGAGATTGAGGTTGAGGAATACAAGTTGTTAAATGATTGCGTGGAGTTGCCAATTTCGCTTGACGGCGATGGCTTAGAGATTAATGAAGTGCCTCGATTAAAATATCGATATCTTGATTTACGTAGGCCAAGATTGCAAAAAAATCTTAGAATGAGATCAAAGCTAGGTCAAGCGCTCAGAGAAAAATTACTTGAGAAAGAGTTTGTGGAGATTGAAACTCCTCTTTTAACGAAATCGACTAAAGAAGGAGCCAGGGATTTCTTGGTTCCATCAAGATTTCAACCAGGTAAGTTTTATGCTCTGCCTCAGAGTCCTCAGCAATATAAACAACTGTTGATGACCGCCGGTTTTGAGAGATATTTTCAGTTTGCAAAATGTATTAGAGATGAAGATCTTAGAGCTGATCGTGGGTTTGAGTTTACTCAGCTTGATCTAGAGATGAGTTTTACTTCTCAGAAGAATGTAATGGATTTTGTAGAAGAGATGGTCAAGTATGCAGTGAAAAAGGTTGGAGGAGTTTTGCAGCAGGAAAATTTTCCAATAGTTCCATATCATGAGGCAATTAAAAAATATGGTGAGGATAAGTTCGATCTGCGTACGCCTGAAGAAAAAAAGAAGGGTGTATTGGCCTTTGCCTGGGTAGTTGACTTTCCTTTCTTTAAAAAGGTTGATAAAACCGATGCAGCTGAGGTACAGGACGGTAAAAGTGGCTGGACCTTTACTCATAATCCGTTTAGTACTCCACAAGAAGAGTATCTAGAGGATCACATCAATCAAAAAAATATTGAGAAGATTAAGACCGCTCAATATGATTTGGTTTGTAATGGCTATGAGGTTGGTGGAGGAAGTATTAGGGCTCATCAGCCGGAAGTGCTTAAGTCAACTTTTGAGATTATGGGTTATTCTGATCAAGAAACTCAAGAGAGCATTGGTCATATTTTAGAAGCTTTCAAGTTGGGCACTCCTCCTCATGGGGGTATTGCCTTAGGATTTGATCGATTGGCTATGCTACTCGCTAACGAGGATTCAATCAAGGAAACGATTGCTTTTCCGACATCTTCTTCAGGAAGAACGGCGGTGATGGATGCGCCAAATAAGGTTGATCCAAGTCAATTAGCTGAGCTGGGCATTGAGGTTTCAGATCAAACAGATCTGTCGGTTCATGATCAAATAATTAACCGACTTAAAGATCAAAAGGTAAGTTTTCAATATCTGGTTCATCAGCCGGTCACCACCAGTCAAGAAGCTGCTGATGTGAGAGAAACTTCTCTTTCTCAATCTGCTAAGGCTCTAGTTGTTGATGCTGAAGGGGAATATGTCATGCTGGTTTTACCTGGAGATAAACGAGCTGATTTGAAGAGACTTCAGAAGGATATTGGTGTCTCAAAATTAGCGATGGCTTCTAAGGATACGGTTGAAAAAAAGACACTGCTTGAAGTTGGATCAATTCCACCTTTTGGTTCTGCCTTGGGGATGAAAACCTATCTAGATAAGAGCTTGCTTGATCAAAAAAAGATTGCTTTTAATGTTGGTAAGAGAGATAGATCAATTATTATGAGTCTTGAAGACTATATTCGTTTAGAAAAACCTGTTGTGGGATCTTTCAGTTAGTTTTACTGTAATTTAAAAAGTGATAAAAACTCGCCTGCGACCAGACCAAATCACTGCTTTTATTTTAAGTGCTGTAATGATCTTATTTCAAGGATCTTTTCTTTTTATTGACTCAGCTGACTCCAATGTATTACCTCAAAATATTACTTTAATCGATCCTGTTGACTATCCAACTGCAAAAATCACTGAAATTTATGAATCAGATGATTATTTTTCAGCAATTTCTGCGAAATCTTATTTAATTGTTGATCCTAAATCGGCTAGCATTATTCAATCTAGGAACATGAACACGCCACTGTTTCCCGCTTCAACGGTAAAATTGATGACTGCCTTGGTTGCTAGAGAGGCTTTTGATCTTAATGATGTTCTTTCAACCGACACAGGAATCTCGGTTTTAGGCAATAAAGTTGGCTATTTTTGGGGAACGCAGATGACGGTTAAAGATATCTTGGCATCTTCACTGATCTTTTCGGGTAATGATGCTGCATATGTTTTAGCGACGAACTACCCAACTGGATATCAGGGTTTTATAGATCGGATGAATCAAAAAGCCAAAGAGTTGTCACTTTCACAAACTACCTTTACCAATCCCACTGGTATTGATGATTATCGGCAGCTAACTTCAGCTTGGGATCTGTCTCTTCTGGCTCGAGAAATCTTAAAAGATCCAGTTTTAAAAGAAATGGTTGTTCTCAAAAATATTGATATTGCTGACATTAATTCTGGCTATCAATATCATCTGTTTAATACTAATGAGCTGTTGCATCAATTTGATCAAGTAAAAGGAATTAAGACGGGAACAACCTCACTCGCACAGCAGGTGTTAGTTACGCTTTGGGAGGAGAATGATCGTCAGTACTTGATTGTAGTAATGGGTTCATCTGATAGATATGCTGATACGCTAAAGCTTGTTGAGTGGATCAATGATAATGTACATTGGGAGGACGGAATGCTTAGTATAATTTAGTTAGAATATAGTTACATTTTTTAACAGCCTTGTTTCATAAGTGTGAACCAACTGCTAAAATAAGAAGAAAGATATGAGCACCAAAAAACAAACTACTGGATTAACTTTGTCTGACGCAACCTCTTATGGTAGAAAAGCCCTCCTTTTTATTGGGATTGGAACGGTAACGTATTTAATATTAAGGATGTTGTTGATTGCAGCAGTTAATTACTATAAAGCGATGAATCCTCCTCCTCCTCCACCACCTACGGTTGGTTTTGGCAGATTGCCTGTTATAGTTTTTCCTTCCATGAGTGAAGAGGATCTTTCAAAGGAGTATACTCTTGAAACAGCTCGTAACAGACTTCCAGAATTTCCTGACAGAGCTAAGGTTTTCGAGATGGAGATTCCCTCTCCAAGTCTACTAGCTGATGAAAAAGCTAGAAAAATAGCGTCTAAATATGGTTTTTCTGACGAACCAGAAATGCTCGATGTTAACAACTATCGATGGATAAAATATGGTTCTCTAGAGTCAATCTTTGAGATAAATTTGATTAACTATAATTTTTCTCTGATCACAGATTACCATTCAAGACCAGAACTTATCTCAGTAAAAAAATTACCAGATAAACATGAAGCGGTTCAGGCGGTTAAATCATACTTAAAAAGAAGCGATTCTCTTCCGGAAGATGTGGCTACAGCTTCTGGAGATGTCTCTTATGTGAGAGTTTTGGCAGGTGAGTTATTGCCAGCTGTTTCGTTATCAGACGCGAATTTTGTGCAAGTCGATATAAACAGAGTTCCAGTTGATAATCACATCGCAATGTATACACCAGAGGGAACGACAGGAGTTGTTAGTGCTGTTATTTCTGGAGCTTTAGAAGGTGATGATAGAATTGTGCAGCTGGATTATCGATATCAGCCAACTAAGAGTGGTTCTGTTCATACCTATCCATTAAAACCCATTACTCAAGCTTGGAAAGAGCTTCAATCAGGAGAGGGTTATATTGCTTCTGGAGTTGATCTCAAAAAGGTCACAATCAGAGATGTGGTATTGGGATACTATGAAGGTTTTGAGGAGCAGTCATACTTGCAGCCTATTTATGTTTTCTCTGGAGATGAAGACTTTCTGGCCTATATTCACGCAATCGATTCAAAATATCTTGTGTTAGAGTAAGAAGATTATTCAATGACAAAACAAAAAAAAAGTTCATTAATTGGTAAAGTTCGCACAAGAATAGCACCGTCACCCACTGGATTTCCTCATGTGGGAACCGCTTTTCAAGCTCTTTTTGATTGGGTGTATGCCAAAAAGTATGATGGTAAATTTGTGATGAGGATTGAGGATACCGATCAAAAAAGATTTATTGCAGAAGCTGAAGAGGTGCTTCATCAAGCTTTTTCGTGGTTAAATATTGTTCCAGATGAAGGTCCAGATATTGGCGGAGAATATGGTCCATATCGACAATCGCAGCGACTGACTTTTTATCAAAAATATGCTCAAGAATTAGTCGATATGGGTAAAGCATACTACTGCTTTTGTTCTCCAGAAAGATTAGAAGAGGTTCGCCAAGAACAAAGAAAAGCAGGAATTCCCCCAAAATATGACAGACATTGCAGAAATTTCACTCAGCAAGAGGTTAAGGAAAGATTGGCAAAAGGAGAAAGAGCTGTGATTAGGCTCAAGGTGCCAGATAATGAGATTATTGAAGTGCTTGATAAACTTAGGGGAAAAGTAGAGTTTGATTCTAACACAGTAGATGATCAGGTATTATTAAAGTCTGATGGTTATCCTACCTATCATTTGGCTGTGGTTGTTGATGATCACTTAATGGAGATCACTCATATTGTTAGAGGGGAAGAGTGGCTACCAAGTGCTCCCAAGCACGCGTTGTTGTATCGATATTTTGGTTGGACGATGCCTGAGTTAATTCATACACCAACTTTGCGCAATACTGATAAATCAAAACTATCAAAACGCAAAGGGAACACTTCTGTTTGGTGGTATCGAGAGCATGGTTATTTATCAACTGCTTTATTGAATTTTTTGGCACTTTTGGCTTGGAAGCCTTCAGAGAATCAAGAGATTTTTTCACTCGATGAGATGGTTGAAAAGTTTGAGTGGGAAGAGATGAACATTACGGGGCCTATCTTTGATTTAAAGAAGCTTGAATGGCTCAATGGCAAGTACACAAGAGAGTTATCGCTTGATGATCTGTATCAGCAAATTATTGAGTGGTCTAACTGGGTGGTTGCGCACGGAGTTGATGAGGATGCGCTGCAAAAAGCAAAAAAGATGCAACTGTGGAACTCAAATAATGAGAAGTTGTTCAAGAGTGCATTAAAGTTAGCCCAAGATCGGGCTCGAACTTTGTTAGAGTTTCATGATTTAATGGAGCTGTTTTTTGATGATTCTCTAAATTATGATCTTAATGATCTGTTGCAAAAACAGACGGCAGAGGATATTAAAACTGTCTTGACCGATGTTATCACTGTTTTAGGAACATTGGGGGAGGTTGATAGTGAAACCTGGGAAATATCTATTAGACAAATTGCTGACAAACATCAGCTAGCTCACAAAATTGTTTTTATGACTATGAGATCTGCTCTAACAGCCAGAAAATTTACTCCTCCGCTTTATGAGATAATGCTGGCTTTGGGTTGGGAGAATAGTTTAAGTAGAATCAAGCTGGCGGTTGAGTTTATCAATCAGAGATCATAATCAAGATGAGTCCAACTAAAGCTGTCCAATCATCATC
>CAZQWI010000036.1:0-7004 GCA_964596995.1 uncultured Pseudomonadales bacterium | reverse complement strand
TCATCGGCACCGATGCCAAGACCGTCAGCAAACTCGGCGCGACCGGTGGCACTAATAGTAGCCACGGCAGCCCCGCGCTCATCAATAATCTCTAAACGAGACTGTTTAAGTTGAGTGTTCTCGGTACTATCGCCAGCCACCTCACCATAGATGGTGTTGCCATTTTCATCTACATAAGCACCAAGGCGAATCTGAGTTGGTTGATCATAATTGTTAGACTCGATCAAGTTGGTGAGTAAGGTATTTGTGGCTAGAGCGCCGTCAATACCAACATTGCCAGCAATCCACATATCGCCATTGATGATCACGCTACCGGATGAATCAATAGTCATTAAGCCAGCCATCAAATCAACCCGACCAACTCCAGACGATTGCAGGTACAAGATAGAGGAGGCGGGATCATTGCTACTTACATAATCAATCGAGGCGATGGTAGAGGCGGCGGCTATCTTAAGGCCATCGCCCATCACCAGATAATTATTCACTGCCAGCGAGTCAGCGATGTAGGCAGAGCCGTTGACCTCAAAGTACTTATTTACATATGCTGCGGCAGGGGTAATCACCACCTCATTTTCACTTAAGCTAAGATCAGCCAAACTTTGGCGAAGCTGGTTGCTGTTGGTGGCACTGTAGCCGGCACTCTCGATAATCTCCACCAACTCCAGTTGTTGTTGTGCATACTCGTCACCGGTGCCAAGTAAGCTTCCCAACAACGAAGGCTGGCGGAAAGCTTGAGCAACTTTTTCCTCAAAACCAACAATGACATCGGCATAAAGAGAGCCACTGACAGTGACATCCTTGATGGTAGCTTGGTCAAAGTTGAGATTATTACCGGCCAGACTATTTGTTTGCACAGTTTCAAACTCACCGTTAATAATACTAGCGGTGGTAGCCTTGATCTCATCAAGCTGAGCTATCTTGGCCTCGAGTTGTTCAAAACGAGAGTTTTGAGCGGTGAGTTGGTTGGTAACATCAAGATTGGTGGCAGTTAGAGTCTCTGTTTCAATATTAGTGGCAATTAGCTCACTAAGTTGGCTACTACCAGTGGCGATTAAGTTTTCGGTAACGGTGAGATTATCAACCACCACATCATCTGCTATCAGTTGAGCTAGTTGAGTACTACCGGTAGCGGTGAGGTGAGTAGTCTGAATATCCTGGGCAACCAACTCTCCTAAGGCGGAAGTGGTGTCTAGTGGGTTTTGTTCAAGTTGTACAGATTGGGCAGTGATCTCTCCTTCAACCTGAGTATTGCCATCTTGATCAATGGTGGCGACCGTTTCTTGACTTTGGTTGATGATCTGTAACTTGCCATCAATCTCTCTGAGCTCAAAATTACCCAACTTGATAGATCTGGTAGTTAGTTCGTCAATAGTAGCCTTGGTGGCTAGTAGGGTATCGGTTGAGAGATCGGTAATCTTGGCACGAGCAATGATGGCGTTTTCTGCAATTAAACTACCGGTTTTGGTTAATCCAGCATTGATTTTGGCGATGGCAACCTCGGCAAAGTTGCCTAGGCGAGTAATAACTCTGCCGGTTTCTTTATCTTTTATTGAATATTTAAGGGTTTCCAGGGTTTTAGTGTCAAGAGTTTGGCTAGAATTAACATCACCCCCTAAGGGAGAAACTTCCCCAACTTCATCTAAATATGCATCGGGATCGTACCAAGAAACATCGGCATAAACCATAATTTTTCCAACAAATGAACCATTGGGTAATTGATAACAAGGTTTATGTGGATTGGTGCCATCATCCTCTGGCCAAACAATATTATCTACCGAGTTAACAGCCGGACAAGTAGCCGATGACCACGACTCAGTTGACTCAAGAGCCTTACCGACAGTTGTACCAACATTAACCACTCTCATTCCAACTCCTGGAATGGAAGATGAAGTGATGGAATCACCATTATTAATATTTCCAGATTCGGTGCTAACAATGGCGGGTACACGACCGGTTAAAGCTACCTCGACCACTCCATCGTGATCATAAACTCCTTCTCCTAGAGTGATAGCTGGTTTTGTAGTAACAATGCCCATTAATTTTTTGTCATTGGCAACTATCGATTTCTCGGTTGTGATATCTGCTTGAGTAGAGGTAGAAACGAGGTGACCTGGTTGAGGGAGATCATTGGGATCAGCTAGAAAGACTTCAGCGAGATCAATAGCCCCATTAAGGGTAGTTGGGACAACTCGAATTGAATCAAATCGAGTAGTGCTGGAAGCATAAAGAATAACTCTTGCCCATGACCTTCCTTGGTTAATCCCAAAACCGACACCACCTCCTTCTTGCGAGGGAGTAGCATGGGTGGCTGTATGATTAACAGTGTATGTAGTTGTCCCTTTCCCTAATTCCTCACAATTATCCTTGCTTTCGAACACTGTCAAACCAATTCTATGGGTAGTGCTAAAGCCTCCAGTATAAACAGTACCATAGAGATTATAGGTATTATCATATCTAACAGGAAAACAAAGACTGTATGATGTTTGGGCATTTAATACAAGCGCTCCAGATCCTTGGAAAATATAAGCATTACCATCGTCATTAAGCCAGCTTCCGGCACTCCAGCCGTAAGCTGTTGTGCCTTGTCCTACCTCAAAACCTCCATTGGGTACCATAGTTTCGGTATCTCCAAGACCATTAACCCCACTGGTTTGAGCAATATCTCCACCTAAAAGAGTGTTGCCGTTAACTTCTAGTTTTGAAGAAGGAGCAGTGGTGCCAATGCCGACGTTGCCATCAAAATATGCTGCCCGAGTGCCATCACCTGTGATATGAAGAGGTTTGCTGCCGTAGTTTCTTATCCAGCTTGAATCAGACATGCGAAAACCACCTGCGTACGATTGAAAATATATACCACTGGTACCACTTACTCTTACCCATCCGCCATTGGCATAAATATCTCCCGTGGTGTGAAGTTTGTAACTGGGAGTGGTGGTGCCAATACCCACATTGCCATCGCTAATAATGGATAATTTTTCGGTGTTATTTGTGAATAGATCAACTGAGGTCGGGCTAAGATGAATATATTTTTTCCAAGCGATATCGGCGCCAATGGCTAAAGCTGGGTCGGAATAACCCCAGAAAGCACCTCCTCCATTTCCTGCAAAATGTAGCATACTTGCTCTAGTTGAATTACTGTATTGAGTTGCTGCAAAATGAGTATTTCCTGTAGTAGCTATTGATCCATCGTTTGGTCTTGGGTTAACTTGGTATGCATTCCACATTAGTGCACCTGACTTGCTCCAACCTTCTGCCCCCATAGACATATTTGAATCAGTTCCTTCTCTCCAAGCGTATAAATTTTGGGCGGCGTCTGTCCAAGTTGGGCCGGTTGAGCTACCAGCAGATAAAAAACCGGTAGCCGTAGCATTTCCACTTACATGTAGTCTCTGATTCGCATCCGTTACCCCAATTCCCACATTACCATCCATCACTGACAACTTGGTGGTGTTGTGTGTAATACTGTATCCACCGATACTAGCAGAGCCAAGCAGAGAAAAAGCGCGGGCAGAATTATTAAGATCTAAATAATATTCATCTGAGCCGGTGGTGTCGTAGTAAACGTTGGCTCTCATGTCACCGTTAACATGCAGTTTTTTGGTGGGGGCGGTGGTGCCGATGCCAACGTTGCCATTACTGCCTAGAATTCGTAGCTTAGAATTAGCGTTGGAAAAGGTTGTTCCATAGGAAATATCAAAATCTGCACTTTGATTCAAACCAGCTATCCAGTAATTCGAGCCTGTTGTGTTATTTTTAAATGAGATTGCTGGTTCTCCTGCAGTTGCATTGCTGTTTTCGATGACAATGCCTTCTTTCCAGGTGTTGTCACCACCAGTGGCTCCTATAACGTGAAGTTTTGATGTGGGCGTGGTAGATCCAGTGCCAATTCCTACATTACCTAAGAAGTAGTTTAAAGTGCCTGTACCTTGATAGATACCGTAATTTCCATATGCTGCGTAAACAACTGAAGTGCTGTTACTATCTTCAAATCTACCACCCATGGTAGAGCCGTGGGCACGGATACCGTAAGCAGCGCCATTGGCATAAATACGATAAGTGCTATCAGGAGCAATCCCGACACCGAGGTAATCGCTGATGTAGGCGGAACCAGAAATGTCTAGTTTTTGGGAAGGGGTGGTAGTGCCGATGCCGACGTTGCCATCTGAATTAATGCGCATTACCTCTCTAAGACCAGCTGTGTGTTCTCTAGTAAAAAATGCCAACGAATTATCATTATTAATACCAATGTTTTCTCGATAGTTTACGATGGAGGAACCCTCAGCATTATTGTCTCCCAAAAGAAGACCATATCCATAGGATGGACTCCCGCTGGTGATTGAGCCTCCCCAATTCATCGATATCTTTTGACCATAAATTACAGCTGGAGTAGCGCTGTTATAACTTTCTGAAACCTGAAGTTTTTTTACCGGACTTGTTGTCCCAATGCCGACGTTGCCAGCGGTCATAGTTACATTACCATTTGCCAATAAGTCAAGCTGACCTAAATTAAAGGTTGGTGTTGCGTCTTTTGCTCCTGCATTTGAAGATGTTGCAAAAAACATTTTCCCATCAGCGGGTTGAAAATCAAGTCTTGCTGCATAACCAGAAGCGACATATCCTGCAAACTTAGTTCCTGAATTATAATAGGAATTAAAATATTGACTTATGTTTCCACCAGCATTCAACCCCCACCCATTTTTCACATCCAATCCATTAAGCGGACTCGTAGTCCCTATACCGACGTTGCCAGTATCTCTAATTGTCAATCGTTCATAAGCTGTTCCTTGATAAACTGTATCGAAACTTAAGCCAGCTCTAAAGCGGTCAGTTATGGTATACCATCCTGTGCCATCGGTGTTGTAGTTGACAAGTCTGATGGCAGCTTGATTCACAGGAGATGTTGGATCTGCATAATAAAAACTTAGCGAGTTTAATGTTGCGCCAGAAGTGTATTTTGCAGCTTGTGCTGCAGAATAGTTTGAATCGGTAATTCTGATTCCATTTTCAGTTGTGAATAAATCAAGTTTTTGATTAGGTCCCGTCGTTCCCACTCCCACATTCCCTCCACTACTTACAAATAAAGCCTCTGTTGCTCCAGCTCTTACTCTAAGTGGATTGACTGTTGCTCCAGCGCCGGTGGCAATATTTACCAAACTACCGGTGCCATTGGCAGAAGCAACGGTGGTAAAACTAAAAAGATCGTTAGTGCCGGTGCCGGTTGCCCAGTTAAAGCCGGTGATGTGAGTACCCATATTCAATGCAAGAGGAGCAACCGGATCAATTAATGAACTCCAACGAAGGCTGCTGGCAGTGATACTGTCAGTCCAGGAAAGATTGCCAGAGCCATCATTAACTAAGTATCCATCTGTAGTATGAGTAGTTGGCCAAGAGTAAGCTAGATCTCTAATGCGAGTGATGTTGCCGGCAGTATCAACTCTAAATTGAGAGGTTGTGCCAACCGAAAGAAGAGCTGGAGCAGTAGTATTGCCGACACCAACATTCCCTTGGATGATTGCTCCGTTTGCCGGAGCGGCATTGCCAATGTAACTTGTGCCAACGGTAAGATTACCTCTTACTGTTAATTTTGATGCTGGTGAAGTTGTGAAATTTTGGAATCCTATTCCAACATTGGTTGTATCTGTGCCTAGATTAACTGGTAGTCTGGTAATACCATCTCCCGTGACTGCATCGATTGAGTTAAATATCCCAGATTGCATTCTGAAGAATCCATTTGTACCAGAACCAAGACTAGTGCTATCGCCAATCCATAGTTGACGATTGCCTGTTCGGTTAACTCCAGCAACCAGTAAGACACCATTTACATCATCGGAGTTCGCTTCTTGATACTGTTCTGCACCAGCAATCAAGATACCTTTGTTATTGGTGCCAGTTTTTTGTACAACATGAAGTGTTTTTGAAGGGGCTGTAGTACCAATGCCAACATTTCCAGTTGAATCAATGCGCATACTTTCGCCTGGAGTGCCACCATTGGTATTAAATTTTATTGTTGAAGCGCTGAAATTAAATGGTCTCCAGGAGCTTCCAATATCAACGGTGCCCATATATCCTTCTTGAGTTGTAAAGTTGTATAGAAGATAACTACCCTCGCCAGTCCAAGAGCTATAATCAATTGAACCAATATTAAAATCTATAATGCCAGCAGTTCCAAAAACTCGTGCACTATTAGCAACATCAAGATTAACAGAGGGATTTGTTATCCCAATGCCTACATTCCCCGTTCCCAAATTAAACCAAGCGTTATTGTTGGTAGTACCGGGCACATAGAACATGGCACTAGCTGGAGTAGTAGAACCAACAGAAATAGCATCAGTAATAATTGATGGAGAAAGTATAGTACTATTTCTTTGCCAATATTGACCGGTGCCACTGGTTAACTGACTTAAAGTGATAAACTCATTGCTATTAACTGCATCTCCACCAATGACTCTGCCTGAGAATTGACCGACAATGCCGGTGCCACCGTTGACATGAAAGAGTTGAGAGGGGTTGGTGGTGCCGATGCCCACATTCCCTCTGCTCATTACCAAAACATTGCTGTAGCTGGTGCCATCATTAGTCTGGTCAAATCCCCAAGCCACATTGCCGGTGCTGGTAATCTGCTTGAGCATAAGGTTGTTGGTAGCATTGGTGGCTTCAGTGTAGGCCCACTGCTGTGCGACTGCTCCATTGGCAGTAGAAGGGGAGATCAAGTTTAGACGAGCGGTGGGGTTGGTGGTACCAATACCAACTCCACCTGTACTACTACTTACATATAACAAATCGTCCAAATTAATCAAACCAGTACCATCAGCTGCCAGTTTAACATCAGCATTACTGCCAGCAACTGTTTGCAAAACTACTGCCTCAGAAAATAACACTACGCTGTCATTGTTCATGGTTACAACGCTGTTGGCCTCTGCGCCGCCGGTTGGAGCGAGAGGATAGCCTTGCAAAGTCTCGGCGTTCAGGGCCTCAATGTAGGTGGCGTCCGCCATTCCCGGATC
>CAZQWI010000035.1:0-7264 GCA_964596995.1 uncultured Pseudomonadales bacterium | reverse complement strand
GCACGCTTTGATCTAGCAAAGCAAGACAAAAACGCGCAGGAGCTTGCCCCTCAGGAAATGAGCTCTTTTCTTAATCAAATATCAATTAGCGAATATATTAAGATGATAATTAATCAGCAACAACAAAATACTGAAGCGATAAAATTCTCACTAGTTGATGATCAAGGTAATGAGGTGGGTAGAGCCTATCTGTATTTAATAGTTAATGATCTTCATCAGCTACCCTATGGTTTTATAGAGGATGTTTTTATTTCAGAAAAGTTTCGAGGACAGGGATATGGCAAGATGCTGATTAATCAGATGATCAATGAAGCAAAAAAACGAGATTGTTATAAATTGATTGCTACTAGTAGAAGTGGCCGAGATATAGTTCATCATTTTTATGCCATGCTAGGATTTATTGAGTATGGAAAAGAGTTTAGGCTAGATCTTGATTCTGATTATACTCCTTAAGCTTGACAGTTATACCCCCATAGGGTATATTAGTATCAATGAAATTATCTAAGAAAAACCCTCAAACTAATCCAAGTTTTGCAACTATCAATCAACTAAAGAGAATTTCTGGTCAAATCAATGGTATTATTAATATGATTGAAACAGAGCGAAACTGTGTTGAAATTGTTGACCAAGTTTTGGCTGTTAGAAGTTCAATTTCAGGAGTTGGCAGAGATCTGTTGCTCAATCAAGTTAAGCACTGTTCAGACAAAGAGGAGTTTGAGAATTTAGAAACAGTTTTAAAAAAATTATTTAATTATTAAAAAGGAAATATGTCTGACAATGAAGTACTTCACATCAGTGATGCAGATTTTTTACAAACAATAAAGGATGCTGGAATTCCAGTCCTAGTTGATTTTTATGCCGATTGGTGTGGACCCTGCCAGATGGTGGCTCCAATTTTAGTTGAGTTGACAAAGGAGTATGAGGGCAAAATCTTAATTACTAAGATGAATGTCGATGAGAATCGCGAAACACCGTCTTCTTATGGAGTCATGAGTATTCCAACTGTGGTTGTTGTTAATTATGAGAATGGGGAAGTTGTCGAGAAAGGTAAGCAGACTGGTTTTGCAGGAAAAGAAGGTTTGAAACAACTAATTGAAGAAGCAATCGCTTAACTTAATTTATGAGTAAGCACATAAGATTGGCGATTATCGGCTCAGGTCCAGCTGGCTATAGCGCAGCTATCTATAGCTCAAGAGCTCAGCTGAATCCAATTGTTTTTGCTGGAAAGGAGATTGGTGGTCAACTAATGTACACCACCGAAGTAGAAAATTTTCCAGGATACCCTGATGGAATCGTTGGACCAAAACTAATGAATAACATCAAAACCCAAGCAGAAAAGTTTGGAGCAGAGATTGTATTTAAATCGGTAAATAAAGTTGATTTTTCATCAAATCCTTTCAAAATCTGGATAGATGAAAATCAGCCTGAATATCAATATACAGCCGATGCAGTTATCATTTCTACTGGAGCAACGTCAATGATGTTAAATATTGATAATGAAAAAAAGTTGCTGGGTAGAGGCGTGAGCATTTGCGCTGTATGTGATGCAGCATTTTTTAGAGATAAAACTGTTTTTGTAGTGGGCGGAGGAGATAGTGCAATGGAAGATGCTCTAGCTTTAGCAAATTTTTCTAAACAAGTAACTTTAATTCATCGCAGGGATAAATTTAGAGCTAGCAAGATTATGCAAGATAGAGTGCTAAGCCATCCAAAAATCTCGGTGTTGTGGAATAGCGTTGTTACTCGAATTAATGGAACTGAAAAATTAGAATCAATAGAAATCGAGACCGATGGGAAATCATTAATACATCAAGCTGATGGTTTATTTTTAGCAATCGGTCATCGACCTCAAAGTAGTCTCTTTAAAGATCAACTTAACTTAACTCCAGATGGATATGTCGTTACTTCACAAAGTCACAGTAAAGAAGGTGTTGAATTAGCTTCTAGTAGAATAAACTCAAATGGAAAGATATCTTATCCGACAATGAGTTCTGTTGAGGGAGTATTCGCTTCTGGAGATGTGGTTGATCTTCGCTACAGGCAAGCAATTACAGCATCTGGAATGGGAGCAGCAGCAGCATTAGATGCAGAAGCTTGGCTATTAGAGAAGAAAAATTAAAGATTAAAGACTCCACTCTTCTTTAAGAAATGATTTTAATTGGTTTTTCAGTTCTGGATTTGCTCCAGCTACAATTAAGTTTGCTTTTAGCCAGTTAACAGGATCGCCCGCATTTAAGTATTTTCCTGTAGTCTGGTGAACAAGAACGTCATTAGTTTGTGCAAACTCTTCTAAAGCTTCAGTAATGTAATATTCACCACTTTTTGAATTAATTTCTTGGTTCTCTAAGATTGGTAAAATTGCAGGAGTCAGTATATATTTGCTGATATTAGCAAGATTTGATGGAGTCTCTTCAACTTTTGGTTTTTCAACTAATGATTCGAGGAAATTAATTCCTCTCTCACTTTTCATTGAAATGATTCCGTATTGACTGGTAGCTTCGGTTGGCACCTCAATACCACATAAAGCTGCTTCAGCATCAGATTTGGCATAATCTGTTACTAAGTCGGCAATAAATGAGCGAGAGTCGTCAGCAAAAAAAACAAAATCATCTCCAGTTAAATATAAAAAAGCCTCTTCATTGACTATTTCTTGTTTGGCAAGCATTACTGGAATCGATGTTCCATAGGGATCTTTATCTGTTTGCTTGATAAAGGTAAAGTTCGCTCCTTGATGAAGATTTTCAACTTTTTGATAGAGATGTGACTTGTTCATTTTTTTAAGATACTCGGCCAATCTTAAATTTTCTCTAAAGTAGTGAAGTGGTTGATAATTATGTTCGTTAATGACAACTACAAACTCTCGTATGCCTGCTTTTTTACAGTCATTAACGATGTAATCAATTACTGGCTTATTCATGATAGGCAACATCTCTTTTTGAATGGTTTTTGAAAGAGGCAAAAATCTAGTGCCAAAGCCGGCACAACTGATAACAGCTTTTTTAATATTTTTCATTGTTCTACTCGAAATAAATAATAAAGAATGTCATCAATCCATAAACAAAGACAGTGGTTAAAAGAGTTTTATCCTTGATTAAAACTTTTTCTGGCGATTCTCCTTTATTTTCTTCATAAACAAGGGCTAAATATCTCATTACTCCAAAAATTACTAAGGGTAGTGTTAGCATTAGTAACTTGCGTGATTGAAAGGTTCTGGGCAAGATTGTATAAGCCCAAGAAAATCTTTCAAAAGCTGGTTCAGAAGTAAACTGTTGAGTTTGAAAAGTATAAAGAGCATATGTTAACCAAGTGGCATTGGCGAACATCGATGTAT
The DNA here is from genome assembly GCA_964596995.1 of uncultured Pseudomonadales bacterium. Lineage (GTDB taxonomy): Bacteria > Patescibacteriota > Microgenomatia > UBA1400 > PJMF01 > DAOLOF01. The sequence goes on along the minus strand of CAZQWI010000035.1, from coordinate 3,933 downwards.
AAACATCAAGCAATCTTTGGCTATACTTATGTAAGGTAGCTCTTGTAATTTTTTCTGATTGATCCTTCATCAGAGTTCGCTCGCTTTGTCTTTTGCCAACAGCTAAGAATAGTGAAGCAGAAACAACCGTAAGTAAGAACCAGACGCTCATACTTAGGTTAACCACCACTGCGCCTGCATAAATTCTAATTAAAAATCCAGAGGCGATGGTTAAAACATCAAGAATTGGGATCTGTTTTAGCTTGAAAGAGTAAAATAGTTGAATGGTGATATAACTTAGTAATAAGAGTTGATAAAAAGGAGTAAAAGATAAAGATAGGTAAAATACTAATGCTAAACCAAGAGCAGAATAAAAGATTGCTGATTGAACAGGCAACTCACCTGAGGCGATTGGACGATTCTTTTTAACGGGGTGCATCGAATCTGCTTTTGCATCAACAGCATCATTAATTAAATAAACACTAGATGTTAAAATGCAAAAAACTGCAAAAGCGCGCAAAACTACAAAAAAATATGCTGGACCATCAACTGGGTTATAAAACAAAAAACCTGAAAAAAGCAATGGAGCAAATAGGGTAATATTTTTGATCCATTGGAATGGGCGAGCACTGACTAAAACTAGTTTTAGAGTTTTAATAAATGAACTCATGATGGTTATGATTAATTATTAAATTTGTTATTTTTATGTATTGTAGCCCAAACTTGAAACGAGATGACTAGTAAAAAAGATATAGCCAAAGCTAAAATTTTTCCAGTTGTATTTAAATATAATGACAATAATCCCATTGATAAGCTAGAGAATGCATAAAAAGTTGCCACTCGCCTTCTTCCCCAGCCGAGTTGATCTAGTAAAAGATGATGAAGATGACCCCTGTCGCCCCAAATAGGAGACTTTCTTTGAGAAATTCTACGAACAATAGTAAAAATTGCATCGGCTGTAGGGATGGCTAACACCATTAATGTTGTGGCAACCTTAGCTCCAGATAAAATAGCCAATATACTAAGAAAGAAACCTGCTAGTGAGCCTCCACCATAACCTGGCATAATTTTTTGTGGGTACCAGTTATAAACCAGTAAACCCAAGAATCCACCTGCCAATATAAAACTTAGGGTAGTGTTGTTAAATTGGGTTGGATCGGCACCAAATGAGTTGCTTAGCAAACCGATAAAAATAAAGGCTACAGCTACAAATGAGGGTAGCTGTCCATCAAGTCCTTTTGACCAATTAACAATATTCATATTCCATAAAATAAAGATGAGGGCAAACAGATCTGATATGACCCAAATATTTCTTGTTTTTCCCAACATCTCAATTGACAATTGAATGGTATTAAGTTGTATCACTCCTTCACCAAAAGGATTTGATATATAAGCTATGCCAATTCCTGAACCTACAACAACTAAACCAGCTAAAATTCCCGTCGCCAGTCTCCAATAGGGATGAATGTTGTATAAATCATCAAGTACTCCCACGACTGTTAGCAGTAGTGAAGCACAAATTATGGCCAGTAAATATTTATCAACCGTTAAAAAGATGATGCTTGAGAGTAAAAAACTTAAAAAAATTGGTACACCACCCCCTCTGGGAACAGCTGTTGAGTGAGTAACTTTAATGTGAGCTGTTTTTTTTGGATCATCAAGCCAGTTATTTTTAAGATACAGTTGAATGACTATCCTGCTGACAATTAATGAGATAAAAAAACTAATGACAAAGGGTATGATTTCTATCATGATTACATTACCACCAGAATACTTCTTAAGGTAATCATTAGCAGTATGACTTGTAGGACAACATTAGCCCAAAGATAAAGTTTCTCAATTAATAGATGAAGTTTAAATACATGAGTGGAACCGATATGGACAAGATTGAAGATGATTGATAAAAGTGGTAGTAATAATAACCATATCTTTGGAACCAACTGGTTTACCCCAAGTGGTAACGAGTGAAATAATGGGATAACAGGTTGAACAAATGGCTGTGCAATTAAAGTGATTAATAAAATTAAGCCATTTAACAACAGTGAAATCTTGACAGGAACCTCTCCCTGCTTCGAAACAAGTCTGACTCGATTATGAACAGTTTTTGAAGTAGTGTCTCTATTTCTTCTTAGAATAATCATTTTTGAAAATCAATACTTTTGTATAAAACCATATAAGTATATGAGTGCATGGGTAAGTAATTTTTATTTAGATATTGATAAAACTCTGGGAAATTTTTTGGAGCATCGTTCATTAGCACAATATATTTAGGCTTTTCTTCTTTGACTTGATTAATTGTTTCGTCATAAGCATTCATATCTAAAATATGGAAGGCAACGGTATATCTAGATGTTGGTACAGTTTCACTCAGAGCATAAAGTAGGGCATTGTTTCCCCAAATAAATAATTCATTCTCATTTTGAGACTTAAGGAAGTTTGCGACTTGGTAGTTGTCGCTCATTAAGTAGTTAAATGATTGAAAGTATTCTTCTTGAGATAAATCTCCTTTTACATATTTAAAGAATGTTTCATAGTATTCTCTATTTGAGTAGACTCCAAAGTTAAGAGTTACTAAGATGGCAACAGTTAAAATACTGCATGAGAAAAATAGAATAACTGAGGAAAGTAAATGATAAACATTTTTAGATTGGTGAATCAAATCATTTTTTGAACGATTAAGGAAAAGGTTAAGCAAATAGGTAATCATCAAGACTAGTGGTGGAACTGCTTGAATAAAATAGTGAGGATATGGTCTGTTAGATAACAGAACCGAGTAAAGAGTTAATAGATACCATCCTGTAAAAAATTTAGCCTTAAGTGAAACTCTTTTTAAGAGTGTTAATATGAAAATAGATAATGCAAGTAAAAGGGTTTTAATGGGAAGTGTAAAAAGCGCATTAACCAAAGCCGATCCAAAATCATGAGTCCAAGTCTGGGTATAATGCAGGTTATAAAGCAAACCAAACTCCAAATAATCACTTCCAGCTCCGATAGAGACAAAATAGACGATTGAGAGTATCACTGGAATAAGCAATCCTATAAAAAAGAGTAGCCATTGAGGAATAATCTTAAAAAAGATGAATAAACTGTTTTTAGAAAACAACTGCTTTTTTTGATTAAGAATTTTTGATGTTGCAAAAAACCAACCCAATAATAACAATCCAGCAAAATCAAGAATTGCGGGTACTTTGGTAAGAAATGCCAACCCAAAAAATATTCCTGAGAAGAGTAAAGCAATCGACTGTTTTTTACTGATGGTTATTTGTTTAGTTTGCTCATCAAGTATCTGTTTAATGTAATCTATTTTTGAAAGTATCCAAAAACCGGTAATAACAAATCCCATTACAAATAGTTCGCCATTAGGAATATGTCCCTCAAGCCATGGGAGTGTGGTCAATAAGACGAAAATCAAGGTGCCAGCAACACTTATACTCTTGTGATTAAAGATTTTTCTGGATAAATCATAAAAAAATGTTGTGGTGGCAATCATCCAACCGGATAACAGAACTCTAAACCAAAACTGATTAGGAACTGCTGCTAAATAATAAATAATTGGTGTTTTATGGTCAACAATCTCAGCGTAGAGTTGTTTGCCAGCACGAATACTTTGGCCGATTGTTAAATATATGGCTTCATCCCCATACCAATATGGATCAAAAAAGTTTGGAACTCTAAGGATAATCAATACAAGTAGACATATTAATAAACCGGTGTGTCGATCTAGAAATTTATCGATTTTCAGTAAGAGATTTTTAAGCATATGTCTATACTTTTGTTGTTACTTTATATTCAATATATTTTCCAAACATGAGTCTGGTGTGAGCGTCAATTCCTGGCAAGGCTGAGAAAAACAATCCAATAATTGGCATCAATAAAAACTCAAATGGTTGAAGAATGACCGATAAAAATGTTTTTTCTTTTGGTCTTGGTGGTCTGTTAAGAGCATCGATGATG
>CAZQWI010000034.1:2275-7340 GCA_964596995.1 uncultured Pseudomonadales bacterium | reverse complement strand
CAAACCTTCAGGACTAGCTTTATCAAAAAAAAGTGCCAAATCACCCAACTGAGACAAATAATTTACTCCATATATTAAGTCTTCATCTAGTTTTCTCAATTCAAGAGTATCACCTGCGTCTGTGCCTGCCCTAAATCCTGGACAATCAGCTTTTTGAGATTTGTCTCCAAACTCGATTTCTAGTCCAACCTTTCTTGGCTTGATAGCCAACCATGATTCTGCAATCACCAGTCCCTTCGTTTTTTCTGCAAGATCTTGATATTTATCATAAAGTTCTTGCTCTGAACCAGACATTTCAGCCATAAGCTCATTTCTTCTGAATTCCTGTAACTGAATCCAGGCTGAGTTTTCACCTCGCGATGTAGCCAATTGAGCCGACAGTTGCAATGCCAAGGGTCTGCGCAAATCACCAAAACCATCCATAATCTCCATTGTTTCTTCACATTGATCATCAGATAACTCAGAGTACATCAAAATACCATATAAAAAATTTCTTGTTTCCCTCGAATTTTCTCTTAACCTAAGCAAATTAATAATCTGCTCATGAAGCCCTCTTATTTCTGGATATTTATAACCGGTATTTGTTTCTTCTTCTAGACTCTTTTTATACAATCTCTCTCGATAAAAACTTAAAATTTCTGTATAGCCAATTAATAAACTCTGCACTGCATCTTCGTTGGAAAAAACAATTTGTTGGGATATAAGCTCATGAACATCAGCCCAAATCCTCTCCATTAAACACGGGGGGCGTTCATATATTTCTAGATCTTGACCAGAGATTGTATGAAGATTTCTCTTCTGTTTTGAAGGTCGCGCAACATCTCAACTTAGCTCTTTGATGTTGCCCTTTATTCCATGTTTTCTCTGAAAATAAAAAAGTAAAAATTTTGCTGGAGCATGGATTAACCTCACAACGTCTGAGGGAGTTAATTCTTGCCTTACAATATCTTCTTGAACCCTTAAGTCTGGAGGAATCAGTGGTCTATCTGGGTCTTTAGACGCTCTTTTTGTTATTTTTTCTTGATAAAAAGCTCGTGGATTTTGAAGAAGCTTTCTTTGTTCCTCAGGAGTTAGCTGATGGGTAAAATCATCAGCAATTTCTGGATGATCATTTGATGAAGGAACGATAATAGTTTTTTCTGGTTTTTGAACTACCACAAATCCCGCATCGTGCATTGTTGCAACCATGCCCGTAAATTGTTGGGGCACACCTTGCTCTGGAGAGACAACGGTGGCGGGTTTTTCCTTTGGAGCAGAAGATTGTCCATCAGCCAACCACAAATTGCCACCAAATTCACTAGCTGTTTACTCAGTTACAACTCCTTCTCTTATTGCTCGCTCAAGTCTTTGATCACTCATTTTATTGACTAATATTTCTCCTCAAATAATGATATTAAGCCATTCTCTATTAATAAATATGAAGCATAACCATACAAAATACAACCAGAGTTTGCATAATGCATAACTAGATCAAGTTCAGCATAGTGCGTATCTGCACCAATTAGCCATTGATTATCATTTATCGTTATTATTGATTTTTTCATTAAGTTATTACTCTTTTTTGCAAAAGAAGATTTTCTCATTCCATTTGGAATAATCTGATATCCAATTTTTTCAATAACATGTACTAAGTTTTTATAATGAATTAAAAATTGTCTATAAATTCGCTCAAATATTTTCCTCATATCAAAAAGAAGGATATCTCTGTGGACTAACTTAAAATATTGATCTCCCGAGTTAATACTACACACTATCCCAAAAATCTCCATTGATTATCACTTTGTCAGCTTGTGAAATTATCGAGAGTAAATACTCAAACTTTCTTTGATCGAATTTGTGAGTAAGATGAGTGTCAGAAATAACTAGAATTCTCATTACAATAATAATTTTATATCATTTACTTCGATAATAAGAAGAGATATTCTATATTTATCAAAAAAAACAAAAATTACCTTACATAATGAAAGAATCTGATATAGCTCGTCAAAAAGAAATTCACAAGGATAAGTTTATTCTCAAAGAAATTCAATTAAATAACGGATATTATGCTGTAATACTGTTACCTGACTTTGATCCAGGAAAATTATCAAGCCCACAATTAGTTAAACTTAACTTTCCTACCGTAACAGGATCCCTGGAAACAACCTCAATTCTTGGGCCAAAAGAAACAAAAAATCTAAAAATTACTGGGGATTTTGTGGTTTTGGTCGTAGTTTTTAATAAAAATCATCAAGCCATTTGTGCAATTCCAGTAGTTCAAGATGGCTTATCTTCAGGAGAATCCGATATTTATCAAGAGATATTTAAAGATGTACTTAATAACCCATGGAATGAAAATGTTGTGCTTTTTTTAAAGAAAAACCCACAACTAACTGATTTATTCTATTCACTTGATGCAGATTCACTCGCTTCGGCTATCGCTATGGATTTCTGGACTAATAATGGCCACTTATTACAAACAATTCTAAATAGTTATCTTGATTCTCTTGAGCCAATTAATGATAAATGTGATCCAGAAAAATTAATTAGGGTTATTACCCAATTGCAATCACAAATCGTCTATTCAAGGGCAATGCATTCAAGACAAATCTTGTCTGCTTTCCATAAATACAAACAGTGGAAACCAATCTGGGGAGACGCAATCATGGCCTTCTCCGTAATGCATTTTGCACGATCTCTACAAGAAGAAGATGTTCGGTTAACCTGCTGCCATAGTGCAAGACCCACTGCTGATTGCTTTCAGGCGATTGAAACAAGTGTTTCGGGACAAGGGTTGGTAAGAAGCGCGCTCACCGTCGATACAAATGCACGCCTCGAGCAGTTATTCTTAAATTTACTTGAACAAGGATTATTTGAAGATCCTGAAAAAGCACGAAAGTTTTATTTAGAATATTTATATAGTTATAAACCAGGTGGTTTTTACGCAACCGTAGCCAATCCAGTTCCAGAAATGAATGTTGGACTTCACCAAATGCTAGCACTTTATCAAAGATATGACCTTGAAGTCTTATCATTATCAAAATCACCTGAGGGTAACTGGCTAAGGAGTGTTAGCCTTTCAGATGGTGCAACATATGGAACTAGAGGTCTAGAAAGGGAAACTGCAACGGAGAAGATTGTCTTAAAAAAAACAGGTGATGCGCACCAATCCCCAGATGATTTTATCAGACAAATACTTGAAAATGGTGCACCCGATGATTATTCACTGATTGAGGCAACCAGCGTTCATTCGTAAATAATGGTCCGATTATTTTATTTACTATTTAAGAAATGATGAAAAGCATTTTTCGCAGAAAAATAAAAACCTTAATCAACTCTTCAGACTTTAGAAACATTTCGTTAATCCTGACAATATTTATTATTGCTTCATCAATTCTTTACGGACACTTCTATCTTTTCACTCAATATAGAATGCAGCTTATTTATTAAAATTGGGATGGTCCAAGTTACGTCGTGATAGCTAAGTCTTTATATAATAAAACTCTCATTCCCAAAGTTAATACCCTTCGTCTTCCCACAGAATATTTTGCTGCTCATCCTCCTTTATATCCACTCCTAATTAGACTTTTTTCTTTTATCGGATTTTTTCAATCAATGATCCTGGTCTCACTATTATCCTCAGCTTTATACCTAATTACTTTTTATTATTTCATTAAGAAATACACTTCAAATAAGAATGCCTTTCTCTTATCTTTATTGAGTATCTTTGTTACTCCTAGATGGTTTGCAATCAGTCACACCGGTAGTTCAGAACCATTGTTTTTATTTCTACTAACACTGATGATAATTCTTATCAGAAACAAAAAAACTTTGATTGCTGCGCTTGTAGCCATGTTATTACAACTAACAAGAATACAGGGAATTTTAATATTCGGTGGAGTTGTACTTTATTATCTTTATCAAAGAATCTCGAAAGAAATTTCAACTAAGCAATTCATTTAAGTAGTTACTCCTTTTTTAATAATGCCACTTTCATTATTATTTCTATTTTTAGTCTATCAAGTTCAGCTCGGTAATTTCTTTGCGTTTTTTAAAGCTCAAGAAATTGCAAATGTTTCTCCCCACCTTCAATTCCCGCCATTTAAAATACTGCTACATAATTACTATTTACCATCTGCAATAGAAAGCTGGAAAGAAATTTACATTTTTTACTATGTATCAATTTCTTTTATGATAATTAAGCTTTTTCAAATGAAAGAAAGACTGCTTGGATATATTGGATTAATTTACGCTATACCATTATTCTTTTTAGTTCACGCTGATATTGCCAGATATAGCATTCCCTTACTGCCACTCTTTTTTGTTGCATTTCATAAACAGCTAGGTAAAAAGTCTATGCTTTTAGCCATGACAATCACTATTCCTGCAATTTTTGCATACGCAATCAATTTGATTTTATATAATGTATCACCTTAAGTTGTTATTTTCTTGATCACAACTCCAACTAATTTCAAAATACAAAATAGCCAAGAATTTCTCCTTGGCTACTTAATCTACTATTGCTAACTAAGACGTTACATCTTGGTCATCATGTCATCCATAACTGCTTCGAGATCATCCTCATGCTCAACCTCGTCAGCCAGAATTTCCTTTACCATTCGTTCGGTTACTAAGTCTTTACCTTGAACAAAATCGAGTAGCTTTGAATAAAATTTAATTGCGCAACGCTCTCCTTCAATATTTTGCTCAACTAATTTTTTGGTATTTGGATCAGAAGGAGTTAGATAACCACAACCTGACTTTTCATACCAATTCTTTGGCTCTAAAATTGGTTCTCCACCCAAATGAATGATCCTGTTGGCAATCATGTCAGCGTGTCGAAGCTCATCAGTAGCGTGCTCAATAAGCTCAAGCACTACTTCAGGACGCATTAGCCCTACAGCAACTTTTGCGCCCACCCAGTACTGATAGTATGCCAGCCACTCATCAGCATAAGCCTCAGTGAGTTTGATAATCAGCTGATCTTTATCTACTTTAATAATTTGGGTTCCTATTTTTCCCATCTTGTTCCTTTCAATAACTAATAATGTGTTAAAAATTTTTATAATTTTATACTGCCGTCCAT
>CAZQWI010000034.1:0-2265 GCA_964596995.1 uncultured Pseudomonadales bacterium | reverse complement strand
CTGTACGCAATTAATGGATAGCCAGCAAAGCTTTTGATGTTTTTCCTCGGGATTCCTTTAGAACCGCCACGAGCGGGGATAATGGCAAGCACTTCTAACTTTTTTACCATGCCGTCCATCCGCCATCAACATAGATTGTTTGGCCAGTAATAAAACTAGAGGCGTCTGAGGCTAGCAAAATCAAAGCTCCGTTTAGTTCACCCTCTTTACCCCATCTGTGCATCGGGTTATTACCAACTATATAAGCATTTGCCTCTTGGTTATCTTTGATAGCCATCGTCATCTCGCTCTCAAAAAAACCTGGTCCTATAGCATTAACTGTAATATTATTTTTTGCCCACTCGGCAGCCAGAGCTCGCGTTAGATTAACCACAGCACCTTTGGTTGCATGATAAGCTACCACAGGAAAAGCTAGGCGATATTAATAATTTTTCCATAATTTTGTTCAATCATTAGTTTACCAAACTGTTGCGCAGTGATAAAAACACCTGTTAAATTAACATCTATTACCTTTTGCCACTCTTCCAGACTCATCTGTGAGGCTTCACCAATACCACCCACACCCGCATTATTTATCAAGATATCTACACCACCAAGTTCTTGTTTAACCACTTCAACAGCATTCTGAACTTGATCCAAAGAAGAAACATCACACTCTACAGCTATCATCTTTCTGGAAAATTCTTGTTCGATCTGTGATTTAACCTCCTCAAGCTTATCTTTTCTTCTAGCCAATAAAGCCAAATCGGCTCCATGCTCAGCCAAGGCTTTGGCCATTTGGACCCCCAAACCACTTGAAGCACCTGTTACCACCGCTCTTTTTCCTGATAAATCGAAGATTTTTGGCATATTTTATAAAATTGTTAATAATAATTAGTTTACCTTGAATAATAAAAATGGCAAGTATGCTACCTCACAAAATCTTTTGAATGATTTGCTTTGAAGACTCGCTTTTAAGTTTTGCAAGCTGTAGCTTAAGATAACTTTTTCCCGTCTTCACAAGCTCGATTCTTTGATCATTTGAAACTCCCAATAATTCCTGATTACTAATCATCTCTGCCCACGAAACCAGTGTCGCTTCAAACAATATTGAGGATAAAGTACCTTCAGTAAATGATTTTAAGGCTTGAGCTTCGATAACTTTTACTATCTCTAGAATTTCTTTCTGAGAGAACTCTTTGGAAGCATGATAATTTAAAAATCTTTCTAGTTTTGAGGATGCTAGCCTTAAGCAATCAGTTCGATGTTTAAAGGGATTGTCAAAGTGAACATTAGTAGTATTAAACAAGTTAACACACCCCCAATGTAAACCATAGGCTGCAGCAATTAATATTTTGGCATCTGATTGTGATAAATTAAGTTCAGCGGCTAATTTTTTGATTAACCCTATAGTGTTTTGAGTATGGTTTTTGTACAAGAAGCCAAGTTTGTCGGAGACAAGATCTCCAAAGATAACTTGTTTTAATCTTGACTCAACTTTTGGATGTAAAAATGAGTTATTAATCACTGCTAAGCTAAATTTCTATAAAAAAATATAAGTTATTCTCCAATAATAACACATCTTACATAAGCTAATGTTTTTTGCTAAAGTAATATCAGTAATTATCATCATCTGCCTATGACTTATCAAGAAATTGTTACATTACTGGGCAAGGATTCCCAAGAGCTTTTATCTCATCAGTGTAAAAAAATTCCAAAGGAGCAAATCCATCAGCCATCAGCCAAGCATGTTGATCAAGTTTTTTCTAAGTCAGATCGATCTTCAACTGTAATCAAAAATCTTGAGAAACTTTACAATCATGGGCGCTTGGCGAAAACAGGCTACTTATCTATCTTACCCATTGATCAAGCCATCGAACACACTGCAGCCTATAGTTTTTACCACAATCCTATATATTTTGATCCAGAAAACATTGTCAAACTTGCACTTGAGGCTAGCTGTAGCGGAGTTGCTTCTACATTAGGTGTCTTGGGGCTTACATGCAAAAAATATGCAGATAAAATCCCCTATATTGTTAAACTAAATCATAATGAACTGCTAACTTATCCAACTAAACATGATCAAAGAATGTTTGCCCAAGTGCAACAGGCCTATAACATGGGAGCGATTGGAGTTGGAGCTACCATATATTATGGGTCTAAAGAGTCTAATCGGCAGATTGAGGAGGTTTCCTGGGCTTTTGCTAAAGCTCACGAGTTAGGACTATTCACAATTTTATGGTGCTACCCTAGAAATGAAGCTTGGAAAAAGGATGGTAAAAACTA
>CAZQWI010000033.1:0-7578 GCA_964596995.1 uncultured Pseudomonadales bacterium | reverse complement strand
CATTAACTCAGCTGCTGCAGAATCTGTTTCTACATATTCCATCTGACAACCATAGCGTAGTGCCATATATCGAAATTCTGGACCGGTATGATACCGATAATGCTTACTTTGAACACTAACAAAAACTGGCTCATTTATCTGAGAGCAAACTGACTGGAAACACCGCTCAAGCTGCTCATATGATCTTGGAGCCGGTTTAATATATGATTGAAATTTTTTAGGTCTGAGCCACCAAATACTTGCTATTATTAAAACAAATGATAAGACTATCTGCAGTCTTTTTTTTGTAGAAACAAGAACATCCGCAACAATAAGATGAAAAAAAGCTAAAAATGGAAAAATATAGTGTGCCTCAATAGTAACGGGAAAAATGAAAGAGATAACAGTCGTGATCAATAACAGCCAAAGAGATAACTCGGTTAAGGTTAGGTTTCTATTATTACTGACTCTTTTTCTTAACAGTGCCAAAGCTAATAAAAACATTAAGCCAGAACAAAAGATTACTAAATACCAAGAGATTTTTAAATCAAGTAAATATCTGCCCAAACTTTCAAGTTTATATTGAAGAGTAAGTCTACCTGGATCCATCACCAAGATTCTTTGACCAAACACTCGTTTTATAATCTGAAAATCATATCTAAATTCAAAAAACCAGTAAGGCAAAAACCAAAAGTTTCCAGTAATAAAAATGGCACCAATTATCTTCAGCAGCTTTTTTCTTAGCATTAGCATCGCCATAATTAAAAAAGCCAAAAGAGCTGGACCTGCCGAAACACTCATGGCAATAGCAAAAGTAATGCTGATGGCAAACAACCATAACCATTTGGAGCTAAATTTTGTGAAAAGTTGGTAAAAACTCAAAGTGGCGATTACTATTGCCAACCAAACAAAGGAAGGATTCCAGATATACCGATGTTGAGCTATTAGTTGCGGATGAATTGCCCCAAGCAAAAAAACAGTAAAAAATACCCACCAAAGTGTTTTCTGTTGAGACTTAAATAAATACAGAGAACCAGCCACAAAAACTATCAAGTGAAAAATAAGCGAGGTTAAATGAGAAGAAAGAAACCAACCACTTGACAGAATAAAAACAGGAAACAATAAATAAAAATAAAATGCGCTTTGATTAAAAGGCAAAGCACTATTTTGCGGACCTAAAAGTGGTGGCTTGCCAGACTGTTGCCACTCAATGAGATATAGATAATCGCGACCTATATCATTTTGAAAAAAGAGTGAATCAGAAATTTTATAAGTACGCAAAAAAATAAAAAGTGAGACAGTAGAAAATACAAGAAAATAGTAATAAAATTTTTTCTTAGACGTTAATTGAAACATTTTTAGTTCATCGTGGCCGTAATTATTATTTCTCGATTAGTTTAAGTATATATTCTTTTTTTATTAATTTATAATTCTGGAATGGAAACAAAAATAGTCTCAGCAGAAAATAATCAAGACGGAATAATTAAGCAACCTGCAACAGACGCTGGAGAAACTCTTTTAGCAGCTTCAAATTTATCTTCTAGAGAAGGGGCTCGATCAAAAGAAGAAGAAGGGCCAGAGCTTAGAACTCACACAGACACTGAGAAAAAAGACAATGATAAACGAATACCCAAGACACCAGAAAGTGAAGACCCACAAGATAAAGAGTCTGAAGGTGATAGAGTAACGTGGGCAGAAACAGATGCTTCTTTAAGTTTTCGAGTTAAAGAAATCATTACAACATATTTAGGATATCTCTTACATCCATTTACAAGTTTATCTTCAGAAAAAATCAGATTTTTACACTATCCTCAAGTATTCCTTAGCATACCGATGGGTGCTTTTGCTATATCTTTACCAAAGATAAACCATTTCTTCCCCATTAATCCTGAGCTATCAGCTACTATCATGGTGGTATATGTATTTACGGTTTTATTTTCTATTTTAGAATCAATACGAGCAAAAAAAAACGCACTAACTTTAAATGGTTCATTCGATGTAATTCCGATTATTAGTTCAAGAGGTAGACATTTTTTAACAGGAGAAGTAATTAAAACTGGTGACACTATAGGAGAATTTCACTGGAACCCAGATAGACGAGCAGCTGACTGCGACAAAGATGAAAAATTGTTAGTACTAAGCACAATACTTAGTTTTATTGATTCATTTCTTGATTTATCAATCAGATTAAGAGAGGGAGACCCAAAAACTCAAAAATTTAAGGCATTTAAAATAACCTCTGAGATTGTTGATGATAACTATTCACATTTTGGAGCTGAGGTAACTTCATTCACAGATAATCCATTCTTTGAAAAACTAGACCATTTTGCCTCAAGAGTGAACCTACTATTAAATAAAAGGTATGTACATGCAGTTACAAAGAAAGTAAAAACATCGAAAGTAGCGTGGTTTGCGCCAAATAGCTTATCGTCTGATCGGGCATATTCGTATCTTGTTCATCAAAAAGAATCACTAGAAAAAGCAATTGAACATCGAAAACAACAACTATTAGAAAAAGCTGAAAAGCTATAGCGTTGATTAATTAATATATCGCTTAAATCACAATTGTGAAAAAAATATTATCGAACATAGCCTCCTTCAAATAGTTCTCTCCTTGAGAAAGAAAGTTAAATACTATACTACTACAAAATTAAGATCCCCCACAATAAGTTGTGGGGGATTATTAAAAGATAAACAGTAATCTTAATTAATCGGAATTAATCGGCCAACATTCGGGAACTTCTCTTTCACAACTTTTAGAGACTCAATTATTACAAAACCTGATGAAGCACAGATCAGCACCAGTATCCAATCATTCCAATTAAGAGGCACTGTGTTGAATATTTCATTTCCGAGTGGATGATATATCGTAAATAACTGGCCAACTACTCCAAAAACCACTGCTAATAATAATAGCTTGTTTGAGAAAAAACCAATCTCAAAAGCACTTTTTTCAGATCTGATCGTAAATACCAAGAAGAATTCAAATAAAACTGTAGCAGTAAATGCTAAAGTTCTGGCATATTCTACTGGCAGTTTCCAGACTAACAGCGCCATTAAGTACAGACCAAAAGTAAAGACATAAGCAATAAATCCTGCAAGAAGAGCAAAAGGAATTACCCCATGCAAAATCTCTTTTTGTGGCCGATATGGCTTTTTTTTCATGATATCTTTTTCAGCTACATCGGTGGTAAGTGCAAGCGCCGGCAATGAGTCGGTGGCTAAGTTTAACCACAATATCTGAATTGGCAAAAAACAAAGCGGCAAACCCAAGATAATAGCACTAAAGATTCCAAAGATTTCATCAAAGTTTGCACTGATAAGAAAGCGGACAAATTTTTTGATGTTAAAAAAGATGCGACGACCTTCTCTAATTGCCTTAGGGATAGTTGAAAAGTCATCATCAAGAAGAATCAAGTCTGAAATACCCTTGGTAAGATCAGTACCTGAACCTACGGCAACACCAACATCAGCTCTTTTAATTGCTGGGGCATCGTTAACCCCATCTCCCGTCATAGCAACCTGATGACCAAGTTCTTGTAAAGTAGTTAAAACCAAAACCTTGTGTTTTGGAGATACTCTGGCATAAACATTGACTTTTTCAACTACTCTTTTGAACTCATCTTCCGACAAAGCATCTATCTCATTACCTGTTAATACTCCCTCAGTTTCTAATCCAATTTTCTTGGCAATAGCCTCGGCAGTATTCTTATGATCTCCGGTAATCATTAGAACACGAATCCCGGCTTGATGACATATTTGAATTGATTCTTTAACTGCTTCTCTTGGAGGATCATACATTCCGATTAAAGCAACTAGATTATAGCCACTTAACTCACTCATTTTATGACCATCAGTTAGACTTTTTTCTGCGATTGCCAATACTCTTAATCCTTGTTTTGCAAGATTTTCGTTTACGCTTGAAAGTTGTTGTTTTTCTTTCGCATCAATTTGGCAAAACTCAAAAACAATCTCCGGAGCTCCTTTGAGAATAGCTGTATTACCAGATTCTTTTTGAACTGTAACAGCCATGAACTTATCAGTAGAGTTAAAAGGTATTTCATCGATTCGCTTAAACTTTTGACGTAAAATTTCCTCATTAATTTTTGCCTTACGAAGAGCCACGACTAAGGCTTTTTCTGTAGGATCTCCAAAATCAAAAGTTGCATCTGATGACAGCACCGAATATTGCAGAACATTTTCTAACGTTTCCTTATTACCACTTCCAGCGATTTTGAGCTCCTTACTTCCTTCTTTATCAAAGCTAATCTGGCCACTAGTATCATAACCATCTCCAGAGATTTTATACAAACCTACTTTTGGAATAAAGATACTAGTAACCGTCATTTTATTATGAGTAATGGTACCGGTTTTATCTGAACAGATAGTGTCAGTTCCTCCCAAAGCTTCTGCTGTAGAAAGCTTGCGCACTAACACATTGACCTTCACCATTCTCTTGATTCCCAATGCTAAAGCAATTGTTACTACAATTGGCAGACCTTCTGGAATTGCAGAAACGGCCAACGAAATTGCCATCATTAGCATTTCTACCAAGTCTCGACCAAATAAAATTCCCAAAACTAGTCCAGGAATGGCAACTCCTAAAGAAATCATTCCCAACACCTTGCCCAATTTTTCCAAAGCCTTTTGCAAAGGAGTTAAAGTATCCTCAGCTTCTTGAATATCGGTTGCAATTTTTCCGATCTCAGTATTCATGCCAGTCATTACCACTATCGCTTTGGCACGACCCTTAGTGACGACACAGCTAGAGTACACCATATTTTTACGATCAGCTAAAGCAGTTGATTCTGGAAGAATCTCAACTTTTTTACTCACAGGCAAAGACTCTCCTGTTAGCATTGACTCATCAACTTCTAGAGAAAACGATTCAATTAACCGCGCATCGGCAGGAATTTTCTCTCCTTCATATAACGCAATAATGTCGCCTGGAACAATTTCTTCTGCAGCGATAGTAATTTCTTGGTTGTCGCGCCACACTCTAGCTTCAAGAGTTTCCATCTTTTTTAAAGCTTCCATAGATTTTTCAGCTTTAAATTCTTGAAGAAATCCTAGTAAACCATTGACTACAACAATCGAAAAGATTGCAATTGCATCAATATGTTCTCCAACTAAATACGAAAAAAATCCTGCTATAAGCAGGATAATAACTAAAAGATCTGTAAATTGTGAAATTAATAGTGAAAAAACTGAATATGCTTTTTTTTCTTTGAGCTTATTCAAGCCAAACTCTTGAATTCTCTGCGAAGCCTGGTCCTTAGATAAACCGTTGAGAGTTGAATCCAGTTTTGAATACAGCTCGTGAATTTTGAGGTTGTGATAATTAATTGATTGTAGTTGCGCCATCTTTTCTCGATTTTGCGCTTCGTCCATAGGAACTCCTTATTAAAATAATAAATAATTTTAAATTTTAGGAATCTTATTTTTAAGGACCAACCCATCACATACTTTCATAAAAAAAGTTGTGCTTGAATTTTTTAAATCAACTTTGCAAGACAAAAAGGATTATATACATAACCACAGAGTAAGAAAAGAGGGTGTTTTTATGTTTATGATAGGGGTCACGGGTTAGGAATACTGACAGTAAATGATGATCCATTACCAAGACTACTTGTAGTCGATACTGATCCTCCATGCATTTCTATAATTTTTTTAGTAATTGCCAATCCAATTCCTGTACCCGCATGTTTAGTTCTGGCCTCATCACTTCTATAAAATCTCTCAAAAATATTTTCCATTGTTGATGGATTCATGCCAATCCCATTGTCCTTTATTTTTACAAATGTATTGTTTGAATCCTTGAAAACAGAAATCTGCACGGTTTGACCAGAGTTTGAGTAAATGATGGCATTATGCACTATATTGGTTAACGCTTGCTTAAGTTTGTCTTTATTTGCTCTGATTGAAATTTTGTCGGAATTTTTAATTATGATCTTAATATTTTGACTTTCAGCTATTGGTTTTAGAGATTCGTTCACCTCATTTACTAATTTATTAAGATTAATTACCGCTCTGCTCATCTTAAAATTTTCAGATTCTATTAAAGCTAACTCTCTTGTTTCTTTTGAAAGTTTTATCACCTGATTTACCTCATCTTTCATCAAAGAAAGAATCTTTTTTTGCTCTTTTTTCGAGCCAATAATCTTATCTTCAAATGCTTCAATATAACCATATAAGCTTGTTAATGGGGTTGAAATCTCATGAGAAAAATTTGCAACAAGATCCTTGCGAAATTTTTCAATATTTTCTACCTTCTCAAAAAGATTGTTCGTTTCATCTATTAGCTCGCTGAACTCATCATTGGTCTTAATATTGATTCTTTCCCCATAGTCGCCGGAGGCAAATTTCTTACTAGACTCGATAATATATCTAATTGGTTTTAATAAAACTCTAGCCACCACCACACTTAGAAAGATTGAAAAAATAACAGCGATGCCTCCAGAAATTAAAAGAGCTTGTTCTACAGATTTCATAAAAGTCTGTCCTGCTTCATCTCGAAGACAGCTTGGCAACTCTTTATTATGGAGATTACAAAACTCTGTAAAGTTATCCTGAATTATTTGTTGATTGAGCACACTCGTAATGAGCGTTGAGATCGCGATAGCGCAAATAAAAATTAGAATTAGTTTTACCTCAAATCTTAACTTCATAGATCTTCATTAAATTTGTAACCAAACCCGCGAACACTTTTTATCATCGTTTGATCTTCATCAAAGATTTTCTTTCTTAATCTTGAAACAATGACATCTATAGCTCGTTCAAAAACATCTTCGACTCCATCAGTATAAATGGCATTTATTAAATAATCTCTTGAGAAGACTCTACCAACATTTGTCATGAGAAGTTCCAGTAGCTTAAACTCTTTCTTGGTTAAGTTAATTATTTTCCCTTTATAAAATAATTGTTTATTTTCGATTTCTAGAGTTAATTCACCTTTCTTTATTGAATCGAAAGAGCTTTCTACTCTTCTAAAAAGAGCATTTACCCTTGCCACCATTTCTTTTGGACTGAATGGTTTAGTAATATAATCATCAGCTCCAGTTTCTAAACCCTCAACTTTATCAAGTTCTTCTTGACGAGCAGTTATCATAATGATGGGAATTGAGGAACTTTTTCTAATTATTTTTGCAATCTTAAGCCCACTTGTTGAAGGAAGCATCAAATCAAGTAAAACCATATCAATTTTTAATGAATCAATACTTCTGAGTACATTTTTACCATCTTTATTCATCAAACATTGATATCCCTCTCTAGAAAGATAAAGCTTTATAAGATCAGCTATATTTTTGTTATCCTCTACAATTAAAACTTTTTTACCCATAAAATTCTAAACCAATCGTTTAGTAACTGAGTCTTATATTGTACCCCAATCAATGGGCAGACACTAAATATTAGCCAAACATTAATAGCTCAGGTTTTAGGATCAAGATTAAACCTATAATTAACATCAGCGCTCCTCCAATTATTCCTGAATATTTTGAGTACTTACTGGTAATCCCAACAGCATGAAAGGTTTTGACTGCAACAAAAAAGATAAACAGATCGTCAAACATAAAAATCGCTGTATAAAGGATTAAATAT
>CAZQWI010000032.1:0-7816 GCA_964596995.1 uncultured Pseudomonadales bacterium | reverse complement strand
CAGGCTTTGATCTTGCAAAGCAAGACAAAACGCTGAGGGGTTTACCCCTCAGAAATGAGCTCCTTATTTATCAAAATATAAATTAGCGAATTTATTCAGCCAACTATCAATATGCGAATCTATTTAATATGAATGTAAGTGAAGTCGATCAGAATCTTAAAAAAAATCCAAAATATCTCGAGATAAAGGTAAGTAACAAGCCCATCGGTTTGGTTACGGGCGTGTTTGATCTTTTACATCAGGGACACCTGATTTTTCTGGAAAACGCTAGGGACAAAATGAAAAGTTTAGGAGGATATCTATTAATTGGTGTTGAGTCAGATTTACGAGTGAAGACGCTTAAGGGAAAAGACCGGCCAATTGATAACCAAAATGCTAGAATTGAAAAACTTTCCAAAACCAATTTGGCTGAAGTTGTGTTTTTATTGCCAGAGGATTTTGCTGATAAGCAAGTGAGAATGAATCTGTTATTGACGATACGGCCAGACTTTCTTCTAGTGTCTGAAAGTACCCCAAATATTGAGAAGAAAAAAATGATGATGGCTAAAATTGGAGGAACTGTTGAGGTAGTTTGTCAGCATAATCCTAAATATTCAACATCACAGATTATTACAAAAGACCAGATAACTTTACCGCTTGTTGAGCAAAAATAATTATTATCACTGCGATACTGTTAACTGGTATATTTTGTTAAAATCATCTTATGATAAAAATAATTTTCAGAATAATTCTACTGGTTGCTGTCATAGTGGGCTTAATTTATGGCTATCTTTTTTACATGAAACAATCTGCTTTAAAACAAGATAGGGGTGTAAATAGTTCCTATTCTCAACTGGAGATGTTAGCAGACAAAGAAGGCCAAGTAACTTTAGAAGGAGAGGTGGTAATTATCGATAATCGATACTATTTAGAGATAGATGGAGGAACTCAAGTTGAGCTCAAGACAACTCAGTTATCACTGGGTTCGTATTTAAACAAAAGAGTTGAACTATCTGGAAAATTGAATAAAGAGAGGGTTGAAATTAGTAAGATTCAAGAAATCTAAAAATGGCTAAAAGCAAAACGGTGTATATCTGTCAAAGCTGTGGAACAAAACACGCAAAGTGGCAAGGTCAGTGTACAGGGTGTGGAGAATGGAACAGTTTGGTTGAAGAAATAGTAGAAGAGAAAAAAACCCAAAAAAAAGCTGGGATTGTGTTATCTGATGCCCAGTTACACAAAATAATCACAACTCGCTCAGAGGTGGGGGCTGTTAAAGGCTCAAAACAACGATTTTCTAGCAAGATTGAAGAACTGGATAGAGTTTTGGGTGGTGGTATCGTGCCGGGAGCCGTGATGTTGGTTGGTGGAGAACCAGGAATTGGTAAATCAACGCTATTAACTCAAATGTGTTTAATTCTGCTGGGTAAGGATGAGGTAGTCGAGCACAAAAATAATATAGAAAGTTCAAAAGACAAAAAGAGTTTTACTAGAGGCAATCAAGAAATACTGTATGTTTGTGGAGAAGAAAGCCCAGAACAAATAAATCTTAGAATCAATAGAATCTTGAACAATGAACAATTTTTAGATGCGAATGGTATTTCCTCTCATATCAAGAAAAACCAAAAGAATCATTTTGGTAAGATTGATCAAAATTTACAATTCGTTACTTCAACCGATGTAGACCAAGTGGCAGCTGTCATTAAAACTATTAAGCCAAACGTAGTAATTGTTGATAGTATCCAAACTATGACGACTCAAGACTTATCTGGAGCGAGCGGCAGTATCGGTCAGGTGAGAGAATCAACCGAGAGATTGATCTCTGTAGCAAAATCATTTTCTATCCCCATCTTCTTGGTGGGGCATGTCACTAAAGACGGAGCAATAGCTGGACCCAAGGTTTTAGAACACATGGTTGATGCAGTGTTGCAGCTCGAGGGTGAAAGAACTGGCCAGTTTAGATTATTAAGAGCATTAAAAAATCGATTTGGAGCAACAGATGAAGTAGGAGTTTTCAGGGTAGTTGATTATGGTTACCAGGAGGTACTTAATCCAAGTGAGCTATTTATTGAATCAGATAGCGGCTCTGTGCCAGGAAGCGCCATCTCTTGTGTTATGGAAGGCACAAGACCTTTATTAATTGAGGTGCAGTCGTTAGTGACTAGTTCTCAATTAGCTATGCCAAGAAGAGTGGGTAGGGGGGTGGAACTTTCCAGAATTCAGGTGTTGGCAGCGGTGCTACAAAAACACTGTCGATTACCCCTAGGTTCTCATGATATTTTTTTAAGTGCTGCTGGTGGGTTTAAGATTAATGAGCCTGCTGTGGATTTAGCTTTGGCAGTTGCAATCGCAAGCAGCTTGAGTAATAAGCCTGTTGCAAGCAAGGCAATCTTTATCGGTGAGGTGGGTTTATTGGGCGAGATTAGACAAGTTTCTTCCTTAGAGCGAAGAATAAAAGAAGCCAAGAGACTGGGATACAAACAAATTTATTCTTCACAAACTCATCGTCGTCTTGACGATGTTCTTCGCGAGTTAAAACTCAAAAAATAAATTAACCATTAGTTACTCTCTCTATTAACGAATATACTTTCGCCTTGTTTTCGCTTTAATCTTTTGTGTACAAAGTTGTTAACTATTTCTTCACAATAATCTATTTTAATTGAAACGATGTGCAAAAGAACGTGTTATCTTGGCTAATTTACTAGAAAAGAATACTATAAGATAAAGCATTTTGCTGTTAAATATTTTTTATAGGTTGACAAACAACTAGAAAATAAATTATAGTTGAGGTATAATACATTTTACTATAGTTACAAAGGGCGTTTAATTGAAGTTCGGTGGTTGGGCAGGCGACCGAACTTCAATTAAACGCCTTTTTTTGATGCTATCTCCACCACCGATATAAAAAGAAGCTTAAGCTTATAGAACTCAACCTTTTGATTTAGTAAGATATACAAGCACGGTTAAATTGCGTGGTAGCATTTTAAAAATTGCATGTCCACTTGAGATAACGGCCTATAGACACTTTAATATTTATATTATAAGATTCTTTTAGGTTTAACCCATAGCTTTCATGATGGAAGCTCGTTGTCTTGAAAAATACATCAATGATTTGACAAAATCACCTTTTTTTGACATAATAACCACTGTTCCTCAAGGAAGACCTATTTTCATGTTAATTTCTTGATTGTTAGTTTTACAATATGATTTTTCGCCACATGTATTTGGATATTTTTAAAAAATTGATATCTTACTAATATTGGCTTTCTTTTTAATTCATTTCACAATAAAAATTATTAATAACTGTATTTATGCCTAGCATTACCCCCTCAGCCGCTGACTTAGTTGGCGCAACCAATAAAAAATTAACTGATTCTTCAGAAAAAAATACTACTTCAAAAAAGAAATCTGTGACCGCTACTAAAAGAAAAAGTCAGTCAGATACTCCTACTAAATCTGAATCTCCAGTAAACAAGTTTAATGATTCTACAAAAACCAGAGTAATTCTTGACCAGATTCCTGATAAAGACGCTCCCATGAAGTCGATTGAGGGTATTCTTGACACCTCTCGTAATGGTCATGGAGTTTTAAGAGTTGAATACGATGGAGATGAGATGGATGCATATATTTCATCCTCACAAATGAGACGCTTTAATCTCAGAGCTGGAGACTCAATCAAGGGCCCAGCCAGAGAACCAAAAGACAATGAACGCTATTGGGGACTTTTACAGATTGATGAGATAAATGGAGTGTCGGCTGAAGAGTTTAGGCAGATTCACCGCCCTAAATTTCAACAGTTAACTCCTGTTTATCCAGATGAGCAAATTAAATTAGAGATGGGCAAAGAGCCTTTGTCTTTAAGAATAATTGACATGGTTGCTCCAATTGGAAGAGGGCAGCGAAGCTTAATTGTTTCTCCGCCTATGGCTGGAAAAACAACCTTCTTGAAAAACATTGCTTCAGGCGTTGCATCTAACTCTCCAGATATTCACCTAATGGCTGTTTTAGTAGGAGAGCGTCCAGAGGAGGTTACCGATATCAGAAGACATATTGAAAGTATTACTAAAGGTAAGGGTGAGGTGGCGGCTAGCAACTTTGATGAGTCGGCTGAGGATCAGTGTAAGGTTGCTGAACTTGCTCTAGAAAGAGCAAAAAGGTTAGTCGAGATGGGAAGGGATGTGTTAATTTTGCTTGATTCAATCACTAGATTAGCTAGAGCATACAACTTAGCAATGCCAACTTCAGGCAGAACCTTATCTGGTGGATTTGATCCAGCAGCTTTATTTCCTCCAAAAAAGTTTTTTGGAGCTGCTCGTAATTTTGAGGTTGATGGCTCATTGACTATTATTGGTACAGCTTTGGTCGACACGGGTTCAAGGATGGATGATTTAGTTTATGAGGAATTTAAGGGTACGGGTAACCAAGAGATTCACCTTGATAGAAGGTTGGCCGAGAGAAGAATTTTCCCAGCAATTGATATTCAAAAATCAAGCACCAGAAAAGATGAGCTACTTCATGAGCCAATGACCTATCAATCTGTACTTACATTGCAGAGAATGATGGATACACTCAATTCTGAAGAGAGAACCTCAACCCTGATTAACCAACTCAAGAAAACCGACTCAAATAAAGAGTTTTTGGCTTCTTTGAAAACGGGTTAATATTTATTTATTTTGCTTCAAACCAGAATTAAAAAAGCTGTTTGGGATATAATAGACATACTGTTATGCCAAGAATTTCTATTGATATAAAAACACCATCAAATATAAAACAGACTCTTCAGGAAATGAAGGAGTTTCTTAAGTTTCTTCGCTATTATTTTAGGCTCAGAGGTTATGGTTGGTTTGGGCGTTTTGAAAAGTTTAAAGATATTCTAGTTGACGTGCTTTATATGAAGAGAGGTCGATATGCTCGGCCATTTTTACACCTAGGTATGGTGGGGTTGGTGGCGATTGTGGTTGCTTTTGGGCCACTTATTTTTGAACAATCCGAAAGTATTGAGCAGCTGCAGGCATCGATACCAGTTTTGGCTACCACAACGGCAGTGGCCCCAGATTTTTACACATTCCAGGCAGAAGCTGTTAGACAGTATCGAGGAGGAGAGATAATTACGCATGCTGTTAATGAAGATGAAACAATCTCTTCGATTGCCGAAAAGTATGGTTTGTCGGTTGACACAATTTTATGGGCGAATGATCTAAAGGAAAGTAGTCCCATTAAGCCTGGTCAGGAGCTTGATATTTTGCCAATTGATGGAGTTAGACACAAGGTTAAGCGTGGCGAGACGATCTTTACTATTGCCAAGCGCTATGGACTTGATGAGTCGCAAGCTCAGATGATTGTTGATTATCCATTCAATGAGTTTCTAAATGATGAAACCTTTGAGTTGGTTGCTGGTCAGTGGTTAATGGTTCCAGAGGGAGTTAAACCTACCGAGACTGGAGCTCCAGCGGTACGTCAAGTGCCAGTGGCCCAGTTTACCCCAGATGCTGGATCGGTGGTCGCTCATGGATCTTTTGTTTGGCCGGCCGCTGGCAGAATTACTCAAGGATATCGTTTTTACCATCGAGCAATCGATATTGCTAGTGGTGGAGGAGGACCTATCTTGGCCGCTGATTCTGGTGTGGTGACAACTGCTGGTTGGCCTGATGGTGGCGGTTACGGTAATCGAGTGGTGATTGATCACGGGAATGGATTTGTAACTCTTTATGCTCATTTAAGCGTGGTACAGGTGCAGATAGGCCAAAGAGTCAATAAGGGCGATGTTTTAGGACAAATGGGTTCAACCGGTCGTTCTACCGGAACACACCTACACTTCGAGATTCGCAATGGAGGTGCTCTAGTTAATCCTCTCAGTTATTTAAATTAAAAAAAAGATTTCATGATTGATCTAGTTAAACTTAAACTATGTGCGGGAGATGGTGGAGATGGCAGAATTTCTTTATTGAGAGAAAGATCTCGTCCAAAAGGTGGCCCAGATGGAGGAGATGGTGGTCGAGGTGGAAGCATCATTGTTGAAGCTGATAAAAATATTAATACCCTTAAACATTTTGCGGGTATAAAAGAGATCGTTGCCAAAAAAGGCGAGGGTGGTGGTAAAAATAAGATGCATGGTGCAGACGCTGATGATGTAGTGATTAAGGTGCCACTGGGAACCGTGATTTGGCTTGAGGCTGAGAATAATCCAAGTAACAACAGACGCAGAAAGTATGAGCAGTCCTTGGCTGATTTTGAGTTTGATCAAGAGTTTGTTGATGATAAGCTTGACAAAAAAGAGGAACCTAGCGACCAAGATCACGAAGATGATCAGAGCAATGAAGTTACGCCATTTAGATTTGACGTTCTTTTTCACAGAAATGATGTAAGATTTCAGAAGTTTTTTCAAGAGTATTCTGGAACTAGAGTTGGTATGAGGAATTATGAGCTCGACGAAATTCGGCAAGTTGAGCCCGAAAAAGAACAAGTGGAATCAAAGCATTTTACTAATTTAGATAAGATTTTGGATAACAGTAGCCACGAAGCAAACACAATAAAAATTGCAGAGTTAAAGCAAGACGGAGAAAGCATTGTTTTATGCCAAGGGGGATTGGGTGGCAGAGGCAACCGAGCTTTTAGAAGTTCAGTTAAGCAAACTCCCATGGAGGCTGAGTATGGAACCTTTGGCGAAAAGAAAGAAATAATTTTTGAGCTACGTTTGTTAGCCGATTTGGGATTGGTTGGTTTGCCCAATGCTGGTAAAAGTACCTTGCTTTCAAGATTTACCAAAGCTCGTCCAAAAATAGCCAACTATCCTTTCACTACCATCGAACCAAACCTAGGAATTATGTCTAGTGTAGATGGCAAAAAAGACTTGGTAATCGCTGATATTCCAGGATTAATTGAAGGGGCGAGTCAAGGAAAAGGTTTGGGAGATAGATTTTTGCGTCATATCGAAAACTGTCAGATGCTGATGTATGTTCTTTATCTGGAAGAAGAGGTTGTTTTTGACGAAACAATTGATCTCAAGGAAAAAGCTGAGCAACTATATCAGCAGTATCAATTGTTGCAAAATGAGCTTGAGGCTTATCAGCCAGAATTACTAAATAAACTTTCAATTATCACGATCAATAAAGCTGACATTTATCCTGAAGAGTTTCAGAGTTATTTTGTTGACTTTTTTTCGAAAAAAAATATAGAGACAATGCTTTTTAGCGGAGTTACTGGAGAAGGTTTAGAAAAAATTAAAGATAAGATTTTTAGTCTTCAAGATTGAGAAAATCCCTTAAAAAAAAGAATGATGATACTAAAACCCCGGTGGGCAAACCGGGGTTTTTAATGTGTTAACTAGACAAGCTTAGATCTCTCCTGATGGTTCGGTAGTTGTTTCAGGACTGGTATCGGCTGGCATTTCTTCTTCAGGCGGAATCTCTTCTTCTGGCAATTCTAATTGAGCATCATTTGTCTGAGAAACAATCTCATCTCGATTCTCAATGTTTTGA
The DNA here is from genome assembly GCA_964596995.1 of uncultured Pseudomonadales bacterium. Classification (GTDB taxonomy): domain Bacteria; phylum Patescibacteriota; class Microgenomatia; order UBA1400; family PJMF01; genus DAOLOF01. Next base: position 359 of record CAZQWI010000032.1, on the reverse strand, counting down.
TCGGTTAAAGAGGGAAGTTGTTGGCCAAGTGGAGAGGTTCCTTGATCCATAACTTGCCCGTCTTGTTGAGACATTTCTTGTTGTTGAGCTAGCTGTTCTTCTGCTGCCTCAACCTGCGGTTGAAGCTCTTCTAACATTCCCTCGAGTGCTTCGTAATCCTCGGTTCCTGGTTCAAGCAAAGCTAGAGCTTGTTGCCAAGAGTTTTTAGCATTGATTGGATCTTGAGCAAGTTGATAAACTTGTCCAAGATAAAAATGACCTGAAGCTAAATCAGGCTTGAGCTCAATGGCTTGAGAGAACAAGCTGGCTGCTTGCTGAAGCTGCTCTTGTTGAAGCAAGACGTTACCCAGCTGGATTCT
>CAZQWI010000031.1:0-8219 GCA_964596995.1 uncultured Pseudomonadales bacterium | reverse complement strand
GGGAAAAGAAGAGTTGACTAACTGTTGGGCTTAACAAAAATTAATGCTGAAATACCCAGCAAAATTAAAAAACCAAAATATAGATGAAGAGCGGTGTCTGAGTCAATCATTGTTTTTCCATTATTTCATAATATTTTTTGTGAGTAAATAACAGATAAACCATAAGAATACCGATGTAAAACTCGAATAGTAAAGCGCCTTATTATTAATATGGTCTTCAAAAAACACCATTATTAACATAGCCAATAATATATTTACACCAAGTTCTCTAAAACTATCTATAAGTAATTTTAGCTGATATTGGCTGATTCTTTTTTTGCTTTTTGTAGCTTTTCTCACACATACAATTAATCAAATTTCACTGAAAAATATCTTACAAAGAAGAATAGTAAAAAGATGTGTCACATCAAACTGAATTTTACTCACCAAAACGTTTATCAGCAATCTTTTTAAGAAAAATTAATCCATTTGTGAGGGATAGGGCAAAAACACTAATAAATATGTAGTATTGAATTACTGGATCAATATTTTTGATAAAATCAATCATTTCGTTTGCTCAATATTAGTAGAGTAAGATTACTATACCATAACAATATAGTCACTAGAATGCTTAGTAATGTTTTATAAAAACTAAATTTGTTATCAAGAATGATCATCACAAAGGTTGAGATGCTTATACCAACGCCTATTTCTCGTAATGATTCTCCTACTTGTAAAAAAACTACTCAAAAACAGCAAACATTAAATGATCATTAATTGGAGAAATTATATTCGCGCTGTCAATAAGATTGTTGGTAGCGTTGGTTGAGTCTAACAAAACCACGGGGTTATTATCCTCTTGCAAAACAGACTCAAAAACATCAGTTTCAATTGGTTTCATTGGCACCACTTCATTGGTGTAGAACATTAGCAAATACTTGATGTAATAGATTGAGCCTCGTTCACCGATATTGAGTAACTGCGAGTTAAAATAGTAGTTCACGTGTTTATTTTCTTGAGCAAACAAAATCACCGGTTCTTGAAGCTGTCCTTGAGAGTCATCTGCCAGCCAATTATGCATCTTTAAGCTGACAGGAACCGCGCTGATGCCAATAACTATTATAAAACCCAACAAAATTGGCACCAATTTTTTGTGGCTGATTATCTTGAGTAGGCTAGCAACAATCAATAACAACGTAATTCGTGTTAATAGCGAGATTGGCAAAAGATGATCTAGCCAACCCCAACCAAGTGAGTTGATGGTTAGATAAAAATCTCTTTGTGGTAATAAGATAACCAAACTAGTACTAAAGATTATAAATAGCCAACTAGCCAACTGATTAAGCTTCTCTTTACTGCTAAAAAACTGCCAAAGCTGAGTTAGTCCACAAACAAAGATAATCACCACTGCGGAGTCAAGGTATCTAAAGTAGGTTGAGTAACGAATGGGATTGTTTTGAAAACCACCATAACTATGTAAAAAAGACACGCCAACCGTTAGTAACGTATAAGAGATCACAAACAGCCATGCTGAATTAACCTTTTTTGTTTTAATGATAGTGAGAGCGTCTTTAATCAAAAAATAAAATGGGAAAAAGAAAGTAGAAAAAACGAGATAAATTAAGTGATTACCAAAGATTTTGACTGTAGCAAACAGATTGCTTTTTAAAGAGATTAAGCTTAAAAAGTTTTTTGAGTATGAAGGCATGAAAGAGCCATAGTCTTTGGTGACTGTGGCCAAAAGATCGTTTTGAACTAGATGACGTTCAACTAACTCAAAAATAAACATCGGCAATAAACTGAGAGCTCCAAATATCAGTGCAGTTTTAAGCAGTCTAAAAAGCTTATTTTTTGCACTCGTTTTTGCTGATGCATTGCTCACCAAAGCTAAGATGGAACCAGTACAATCGCGATCGTTCTAGTTAAAATTGATGCTGCGGTTAAAAAACCAAGCGCTGCTAGCCATTTAAAATCGGTTTTTTTCTTGAATTTAAGGATGTAGCTCAGCAAACTAAAGACCAAAAGTGTCAATGGTAAAAACAAGTTCTCGCTCATGGCAACAAAATAGTAGCCGGTAATGTTGCTTAGTAGTGATGTGGCAAAAAAGGCTAAAACCAAAAATAGTTTACCATGTTTATTTTTAGTAAAACTAAATACTTTGTTTAGTAAAAAAAATGAGATCAGTAATAGTAATTGGCTTGAAAAGAAGTTGAGAAACTGAACCCTGCGGTATGAAGAAACAGGATCATCGGTAATAGCCAGTGAAATTAAGTATGAGTATAAAGGAGGATACTTATGACCTTGAGTGGCATCGGTAATCACGTCAATCCCAAATTTTAGATTGCGAGCCTTATTTAGGTATAAATACTCATCGCCAAAAAGCCAAGGTTGATCGTGGATATTCATGCTTATCAGTGTTTATAGAATAATTACCCTCCAAAAAAATGTAAAATTTCTTCAGCTGATTTGCCAGATTGTGCTGATAATTGTTCTACGATGGCGGGGTTTTTGCTTAAAAATTTTAAAACATATGGAGTAACTGTTTGATCTGGGAGTTTCCATTGTGCTAAAGACAATTCGGCAATTTGCTGAAGGTTTTGTTGGTGAGCAATTTCTTTTTCATTCATAAATTTGACATGTAATATTTTTACTAATATCTTTACTCAATATGTTTTAGAACATAGAAATATAAGCCTAGACAAAACGCAAGCAAAATTAAAGAGATTTGAAGTATCGGCGGAATAATAGACATTATTTTTTAAACTCTATTTATTTTATACCAATCAACAAACTTTTTTAAACCCTCTTTAAAACTGGTGGTTGGTTGATACCCTAATAATTTTTGAGCTTTACTAATATCGGCGTAAGTTCTAGGCACATCACCAGGTTGCAAAGGTAGCTGATTGATCACTGCTTTTTTTTCAGTAAGTTCCTCTAAGATTTTAATAAACTCATTTAAACTAACCGGCTGATTATTACCAAGATTGATAATCTCAAACTCAAAAGGTTTCTCAACCGCTGTACAAACTCCCGAAACGATGTCATCAATGTAGGTGTAATCTCTTTGTGTACTGCCGTCTCCAAACTTATTGATCGGCTGATTATTTAACAAGGCTTGTGTAAATAAGTATGGAGCCATGTCGGGTCTTCCAGCTGGGCCGTAGACTGTAAAGAATCTTAAGCAGGTAGTCTTGATTTGATATAAATGTGAGTAGGTGTAGCAAAGCAGCTCAGCCGCTTTTTTGGTGGCTGCATACGGACTAACCGGTTTGTTGACAGGGTCATCTTCAGAAAAAGGAATCTTTTGTTGTTCTCCATAAATAGCGCTGGTAGAGGCAAATACAAACTGCTCAACTTGATTTTTCCGTGCTAACTCAAGCAGATTAAGCGTGCCCTGAGTATTAACCTTTTGGTACAAAAGTGGTTGCTCTATTGAAGGTCTAACTCCAGCCCGAGCTGCTAAATGAACTATTTTTTGAATTGGTTGATTTTTTTCTTGTTGCTCTTTGAAGATTTTTTCCAGTTCTTCTTGATCAGTGATATCAGCGCGATTAAAAGTAAAATTGTTCTCATATTTTAGGTTATCTAAGTTTTGTTGTTTCCATGCTGGGTTGTAATAGTCATTGAGATTATCAACGCCAATTACATTATAACCACAATTAAGTAGGGCTTGAGCGGTGTGCGAACCAATAAAACCGGCGCAGCCTGTTAGAAGAATTGTCATATTTTGCTATTTAGTAACCCAGTATAGCATAAGCTCCTCTGGTTTTTTGGGTTACCTCATGTTAGATTTCAACTGTGAAGAATACTTTTTTACACTCCCCAACACCTGCGAGACACGAATGCAAATATCTTGTAGCTAGACACTGTCCAAAATATCTTGAAACTTTAATCAAACTTCACCCTAGTTTTTTTCATGAGATCTATCAACAAAGAATCATTAACAATTTGTATTTTGATAATTTAAATTTGGATAATTACTTTGCCAATCTTGATGGTATTGGCTATAGAGTCAAGCAAAGACTGCGTTTTTACACTCAAGAATACTTGCGGGTAAAATCACATAAGATTGTTAACCAGACCTCATCACCTCATTTTGAGATTAAAATTAGATCAGGAGATTTAATTTCAAAAAAGAACTATTCTAGTGCTGAAACGTTTGTCACTCTTTCTAAAAAAATACCCCCTGTGTTTCACCCACTTTTTTCAATCAATAAGAATTCTAGATCAATCAATAATCTTTTATTTTTGGAGAAAGCATCACTATTGCAGCCAGTAATTCTAAATAGCTATACACGTAAATATTTCTTATCCGCTGATAAAAAGGTAAGAATTACTATCGACTCAGACATTAGATACCATCAGTCTAATCATAAACAAGTGATTTGGAATAAATATTGGCAGCTTCCGGCCACAATTATGGAGATTAAGGCAGATGTTCAGGATGAGCATCATATTGCTGAGATTGCGAAACACTTTCCCTTACCATTAACCAAAAGCTCAAAATATGTGCTGGGAGTTATGTCTTGTAAGCCAGATATTGAATCACCTTTATATAAAATGCCTGTGTTACCAAAATTAGTAAGTTATGATCATTAAACAAGAAAAAAAACATCAGCTTTTGATTAAACCGATTGCTAAGATTTTAGTCAAATCAATTAAGTATTTAATAATTGTATTGATTGCTCTATTGATAGGGTACTGGATTATTTCTCAAACATCATTCTTTAATCCTACTCTCAAGATTGAGCCTTCAGCTCATTTTTTTGATCAGCCAACTAAAATTTCTTTTTCTGTTTCTGGCCGTAATGATCTACGAATCTTTTATACAGTTGATGGTTCAGAACCTTCTGCTAACTCACTTCTTTATCAAGAACCGATTGAGATTAATAGCACAACGACTCTAAAAATTGTTGCTCTTAATAATAACAATCAACCTCTTGGAGAAACGGTCAGTCATGATATTTTTATTAATGCCAAGCACAAGCTTCCAATAGTGACATTGGTCACCGACCCAAATAACCTATGGGATAATGAGACTGGAATCTATGTTGAGGGTAATCACGAAAACTATCTACAAAGAGGAGAAGAGTGGCAACGCCCAGCCACCTTTACCTTTTATGAACCTGATGGTAAAACCAATTACACAAAAGAGATAGGTATCAGGATTCATGGCGGACACTCCAGAGAAGTACCTCAAAGAGCTTTTAGATTGTATTCAAGCATGGATAACTCCAAAGATTTATTTGAGTATCCATTTTTTAAGGATTATGAAATTGATAAGTTCAGTACCCTCATTTTACGTAGCTCGGGAAACGATTGGTGGCGAGCATATCTGAGAGATCCAATTATTACTAGATTGGCTGCCAAAGGCACAGAGCTTGACTATATGGCTGTTCAACCGGTTGTGCTGTATCTTAATGGTGAATATTGGGGTCTTTATTTTTTAAGAGATAGATTTGATAGAGAATACCTTCATCAGAAATATAAAATTGATCAGCCAAACATCTCACTGCTTGAAATTCCCTCAGATTACTTAAGTAGAGAGAAGTTAGTTATACCTAAAGATTCTCAAAGTGAAAAAGATGCGGAGCTATTCAATGAACTACTTGAGGGCGTTGCTAGCTGCGCTGACTGCGGAGGCTATAATCACTACAATAAATACATCTCAATGCCACATTTAATTGAGTATTATATATTTCAGTTTTATTTTTATAACGTCGATTGGCCTTTTAACAACGTTAACATTTGGCGCTATAATAATTCTCTTGTTTCAAAAAATCCAGAATTAAGTAGATACTTTCTTGATGGACAAGATGGTCGATTTAGATTTTATCTTTTTGATTTAGATTCTACATTTTCTAATACATCAATCACTTCTGAGGCAATTATTAAATCTGCTCAAACATCTGCCTATAGCAAGTTCATTCTTAATGAGTTTCCATTTAAAAACTTGTTTAATAATTCCACATTTATAGAAAATTACCTGAATCAAACTGCTAATCTACTCAACACTACCCTAAGCACTGAGTCTGTTATTAGTGAGATTGATCAGTTAGTAGCTGAAGTTGAGGATGAGATGCCTCGTCAAATAGAAAGGTGGAAAGACGAAAGATCAGACATCACTGGCTATCAATTTCTTCAATCTATGAATGAATGGGAGCAAGAGATAAATTTAATTAAGGATTTTGCTCTTCATAGAGAAGAGGGGTTTAAACAGGTTAACCTAGACTTTTTTAGAGATACTCTAATTAAAGATCAAATGATCAATCTTCGAGTTGAAATTTCTGAACCAAATTCTGGCAGTATAAAAATTCATAATCACCTCTTTTCTGAGAAAGACTTACCGTTTGCAGGTGATTACTTCCCGGGTTTTCATTTAAATCTTCAGGCTATTCCTGATTATGGCTACACATTTTCTCATTGGGAAGGAGATGTTACTCAAAGAGATAGTTATTCTGATAAAATTAGAATTCCGTTAATTAAAAATTATCAGCTAAAAGCGGTTTTCAAGAATAAATCTTAATTTATTAATCTTTAAAGAAAGTAATATGTTTACAGATACTCTTTCAATTCTTAAAAAATACTTTGACCTTGCCTCAGTTGGCACCAGCGTTCAGGAGTTAATGATCAATATTTTTATTTTGGCCGCTATGAACTTTTTACTGTCGGTAGTGTATGTTAAAACTGCCAAGACACTTTCTAATCGTAAAAGACTAGCAGCGATTTTTCCCTTATTGAGCATTATTACCATGATGATTATTAGCGTAATTAAATCATCGCTGGCACTTTCTTTGGGTTTGGTTGGAGCTTTGTCAATTGTGAGATTTAGATCAGCCATTAAGGAACCTGAGGAGTTAACCTATATCTTTTTTGCCATTAGTCTTGGCTTAGGCATGGGAGCTGATCAACAGGCATTGACTCTCGTCTTTTTCTTGATTGTATGTGCTTATATCTTTATTAAGCATCTACTCGAATCCAGGTTTTCTATCTTAAACTATAAAACTGATCAAAGTCTTTACATAACCATTAACTTTTCTGATAAAAAAATTACGTTAGATAAAGTGATTGAAGTGCTTAATGAATATTGTCACTTTATTGATTTAAAAAGAGTCGATAATCATTCAGCCGAAAATGAATTTCTATTCGTAATTAAAGCAAGGGATTACCATCAGCTGACAGAGTTACAAGCTCATTTGAAAACACTTGATAAAACAATGAAGATATCGTTACTAAATGACGAGCAACTCTTTGCTTAAATTTTTTGTAGACTAAGAAAGTAATTAACGGTTTGTTTTAATCCTTCTTCTAGATTAACCTTACTTTCCCAGTTTAAGACTTCTTTGGCTTTGGTGGCATCAGCCGTCAAAACTCTGGGATCTCCTGGCCTATCTGGGAAATGAGTAATTGTAGCCTTCTTGCCGATCAACACTTCAAGTTGTTCAATTACTCCGATTACTGAAGCTGGCTGCTGTGTTGATAGATTCAAATAATGATATTGATTCGGCTGAACTTGAGTTAACTCAATTGCCTTAAGATGAGCCTCAACAATGTCACTAATATAAACATAATCACGCAGATGTTGGCCATCTCCCCAAACAGTTACCTCCTTTTCATTAATAATTTGATCAATAAAACGAGGAATAGCATGAGTTTCTGGCTGATGATGTTCCTCTGGGCCATAAAGATTAAAGTATCGTAAAGCTACTCCCGAAAATCCAAAAGAGTTTACATATGACGATAATAAGCCTTCCATAGCCAACTTAGTCATCCCGTAAGGATTTATGGGAATGGTTCTGTCATCCTCTTTGATCGGCACTCTAATTGGCTCACCATAAATGGCAGCACTCGAGGAAAAAATGAAGTTCTTAATATTATTGACTCTCATTGCCTCCATTACAGAGAGTGTGCCGTTAAGATTGTAATCAATAAACTTAAACGGTTCTTTAACCGACTCGCCTGCCTCTATTAAAGAAGCCAAATGAAATACTAAATCAGCGTCGACTATCTCTGCCATCATTCTGTCTTTATCTCGTACATCAGCAATAATGGTCGGAAACTCTGGATTATTAACCAAGTCAATATTTTTAATTGAATGACCTGCAACACTCAAGGCTCTGCAAAGATGTCTGCCTAAAAAACCTGAACCACCCGTGATGATTATTTTCATATATGTCTTATTATTAACAAATTCGCTAATTAATAATAAATTAAGATGAGAGCTCATTTCTGAGGGGTAA
>CAZQWI010000030.1:0-8270 GCA_964596995.1 uncultured Pseudomonadales bacterium | reverse complement strand
AAACATTTGAGGCACTGGTTGGTATAGTGGTGTTCCTTTCGATTAAAGGAGTCCTAACCCCACCCAAGGTTTCAATACCCAAAGTGAGAGGAGTAACATCCAATAAAACTACATCTTGTACATCTCCTCCGATAACGCCTGCCTGAACAGCGGCTCCGACTGCCACCACTTCGTCTGGATTTACTCCCTTATGAGGCTCTTTTCCAAAAAACTCTTTTACTTTTTCTTGGATCTTAGGCATTCTTGTTTGCCCACCTACTAGAACCACTTGATTGATATCTTTAGCACTTACACCTGCATCTTTAAGAGCTTTTTGAACTGGCTTAAGTGAATTTTCAATTAAATCATCAACCAACTCCTCTAATTTTGCTCGAGTTAATGACATCGTTAAATGCAGTGGTGTGCCTTCTTTACTTTGAGTAATAAAAGGTTGATTAATTTCTGTTTGCTGAGCTGTAGAGAGTTCAATTTTTGCTTTTTCAGCAGAATCCTTAATTCTTTGTAAAGCTTGATTATCTTTTGACAAATCTACACCATTTTCTTTCTTAAACTCCTCAATAATCCAGTCCATAATTCTTTGATCAAAATCATTTCCGCCTAAAAAGGTGTCTCCGTTAGTTGATTTAACCTCAAAAACTCCATCACCTATTTCCAAGATAGAGATATCAAAAGTTCCACCACCAAGATCATAAACAGCGATTACCTCGCTGCCTTTTTTATCTAATCCATAAGCCAGTGAAGCCGCAGTTGGTTCATTAACAATCCGTTCAACTTTTAATCCGGCTATTTCTCCAGCTTGTTTTGTAGCTTGACGTTGAGAGTCATCAAAATAAGCCGGAACCGTAATTACTGCTCGAGACACTTCTTCCCCTAGATAACTTTCCGCATCTCTTTTTGCCTTCATTAAAACTTGAGCTGAAATTTCTTGAGGAGTGTATACCTTGCCATTAACCTCAACTACTGCCATTCCGTCCTTACCCTCCTTAATCTCGTAAGTTGCATGTTTAATCGCTTTTTTAACTGATGGATCATTGAATTTCCTTCCAATAAATCTTTTAACCGACTCAACCGTTGTTTTTGGATTAAGCACCATCTGTCTTTTAGCTGGTTCTCCAGCAATTATCTCCTTACCCTTAAAAGCAATAATTGAGGGAAAAGTGTTTTTTCCTTCTGCCGAAGGTATTATTTTGGGAGAACCTCCTTCCATAACCGCCACAGCTGAGTTAGTTGTTCCTAAATCAATCCCAATAATTTTACCTGTTGATGTTTTTGTCATAGTTTTTCCTTTCTTACTTTGCTATGAATATGAATATTTATTTTTGTACTTGATCTTTTGTGCCCAGTATTACTTTGGCATGAATCAAGACTTTATCTTTTAATTTATAACCTCGTTGCAATACTTGAATAACAATATCGCCGTCACCCTGCCTATCAATTGCCTCCATCGTATCTAGATCAAATTTTTTTCCTAGAGCCTCAATCTCTTCTACTCCATATTTAATTAGAACTTTTTTTAATTGAGAGACAACCAGAGTTAATCCTTGATTTTGTATTTGCTTAGCTGCTTCTTGTAAATTATTAAGAACTGGTAGCAATTCTTCAAATAATTCTTGATTAGCAAACCTAATTAACCGAGCTCTTTCACCCTCAACTCTGCGCAGCATATTTTGATAATCGGCTAATGCTCTTCGCTCTCTTTCTTGAGCAATTAATAGTTGGTCAAGAAATTGTTGATTCTCCTTTTCAGAATTTTTATCAGGGGATTTTACCCCATCTTCTTGACCAATATCAGTCTTTTTTTTAGTCATAAATCAAATCTTTCTCTCAATTTATGTGATAACTTATACCATCTGTTCAATTAGACTTTTAAAATACTTCATCATCGGGATTAAATATGGATAGTTAAATCTTTCTGAACCTAAAACACCAAGCCTGCATTGATGACCAAGTGCATTAACCGAGATATACATCAAACCAATTGGTTCGAGGTTTTTCTCTCCCAACTCTCTTCCATAAACAACTTGAATTTTGTCGAAACTCTCGCTACGAGAGAAAATTTCTTCAAGTTCTCTTGTTTGTTCAATGATTGCCAACACTCTTTTCATTACCTTAATATCAAAGAATTCTGGCATTTCTAATAGATTGGCATAACCAGCGTGAAAAACGACCTGATCATCAGTTATTGCTAACCCAATTGCTTTGGATCTAGTTGCCAAAGCCTGGGAGGTTTCTCTGAGTAAATAGTCTAATCGATTCCTACTCTCCCAAATTTTTTCTTTAGCACTTACCTCATCAGCTACAGATAACTCTTCTTCGCGCATTAACTCATTGATATAAAGCCTAAAAGCTTTTGGAGTCGGTACACGACCACCACTTATGTGTGCCTTATCTAGATACTCTTGTTTAGATAGATAGACCATCTCGTTGCGGATGGTTGCTGGAGAAACCCCAATATTATATTTTCGGTCAATAGTATCAGAGCCCACGGGCTGGGCTGTTTCAATAAATTCTTCGATAATAGCCCTCAATATTTGAATTTGGCGAGGCGTAAGTTCAATCATAAAATTTGAACAATTAATAAAGTCGCTAATTGGTATATTAATGTTTCTCACTTAAGGGGAAATCCCCTCGAAACCCCAATTCTGATCTGCTCCCCGGAACAAGCTCAAGAGATATAGTCAGAATAACATTATTTTCAAATCTGTAATTCTACAAAAAACACTCATTAGCAATGATAGCGAGTGAGTGCTAATTTGTCAAGCGGAAACCTTATTGGTTTGGAAATCTGGGCGGAGCGATAACACCCTCTAAACAGTTTAATAATTCTTGTGTTTGAGTAAAACCACAGTCGCCATTTTCCTGAAGTTCGCAGGTAGCATTCTGATAACAACCATATTCAGCTTTATATTCACAAGTAGTGGCGATTTGATCGGCAATCTCTGCCTTAACACACAGTTCTCCGCTACATCCCGCTCTAACACATTCCGCTTTCGCATCTGCTTGATCATCAATATTTTCGGCATTATTAGGGATTTTTTCTATAGATTTTCTTCGATTTCCAAAAACTCCTTTAAAAAATAAAAATAGAAGAATTAAAAAACCAACAAGAATAACTGCTATTAATAACTTCTTATTTTTTGACATATGCTGTTAAATAATAATAAATTTCCTAATTTTTATTTAGCTAAAGGGGGATTCCCCCTAAAACCCCCGATTCTAATTATTCCCGGAACAAGCTCACAGGGTATTATTAGAATTAAATTTGATCAGCTACTTCTGTTAAGGTTTTTCTTAATAATCCCAAATCAATATTGTTAACTTGACCTGAAAAATCCACGTCAGCTCTTGAAATACATGGGGCTGTTCGACTTTTGTTTCCAAGACACGAAAGCATAAAAGAATAATCTTTGACATCAGCCTTTCCATCTTGAGTATTTGATCCAGATGCTGAAATTGGGAAATCTCCTACCTTAACAGGGTGTTTGGAAAAGTCTAAATTAAATGCTTTGCCAGTTTCTAACCACACAAACATCTCTTGGTTAGCTGTAACAGAATCATAGTTTGCAGTCGCATTGACTAAATCAGCCAATGTACAACTATTACCTGCTTTTGATCCAAAATAACAATATCTTGTTCCAAGATGCATTGGTCCCTTCAAAACCACCATGTAGGGACCAGGATTAATACTAGTTAGTATTAACGGTTCTGTTAGCTTTGATTTATAAGTTTTTGAAGCTTGATCATACTTCAAGGATACATTTTTAGTTATAGTTGTATCTGTGGAACTAATTAACATCACTTGCGCATCGACCTCTTTTCCATTTTCAAGCGGATGATGACAGTTTTCTCCTTCACAATAAGGAACACCATCTAGAGCAACTTGAAAAGAAACTACTGCTATATCATCTAAAGTTGTACATTGACCATTCTCATCGCAAATTCCTGAGCCAGAGTTACAAATATTTCCAGCAAGAACTTGATGCTGACAAAGAGCATTCGCTGTCCCTGGAGAAACACATAGATCTAAAGTACATTCGTTATTATCATCACAATCAGATGGAGAGTTACAAGTTACGCCTGGGTCAGGAGTTACTTCGGGATCTGGAGTTGCTTCTGGAGTAGGCGACTCAGAGATGGTTGGCTCTGGCGTAACGACGGGAGCATCAGTTGGATCAGGAGTTGGATCGGCACCCAAAGCGGCAGCAACAGCAGCCTGCGCGTCGATAAGTCCTGCTCCATATTCGGAAGCGTTGTATCCGTCATGCCACTGAGCAGTATCTAGCATAATAGCTTTAACTTCATCTGGAGATAAATCTGGATTTGCCGCCAGTATTAACGCTACAACTCCAGTTACATGTGGAGCTGCCATTGAAGTTCCTTGGAATAATCCGCATGCATCAATGGCTATTTCTATTTCTCCATCTACCTCTAATAAACAGTAATAACCAACATCTGGATTGACTTGAAGATAATTGCCAATTTCAGTGAAAGAATCTGGGTCACCAGGCATAATAGTTTGCTGAACGATGCCATCAAAAAGCTTATCTTCATTGACATCAGCTAGATAACCATCTTCACCCACAAGCTCACCTCCTGGAGCCATAATATCTACACCAACTCCATTTCTTGGGATATATTGCGAATAACTAGCTCTCGAATTATCCCAAGCCGTAGCACCAACAGAAATTGTCTCTGGATAAGCAGCTGGATACATAACTGGAGTAGAGTTTTCTGCATCGTTTCCAGAGGATACAATAACCGTTACATCATTTTCATATGCATACTCTATTGCTTCTCTTAAAACGGTTGCGTCTCCACCAACACCAATACTCATGTTTATTACTTTCGCACCATTATCTACCGCGTGAATAACCCCCAGGGCAATATCGAGCACAGAAATCACCTCTTCTCTTTCCCCACCAGAACAAGGATGTCCAACTCTGATTGGCATTATTGAAGTCTTAGCCGCAATACCAGCGGCATGGGCAGAGTTGTTTGTCGCTTGAGCAATCGTACCAGCAACGTGTGTACCATGTCCTCTATAATCTCCAGCGTATTGAGTAACAACAGTATCTGCTAGCGGCTCTAACTCGCAGTCAAGAGATTGAATGCTGGCTGGAGCAACAAAATTAATATGTGAAAGCTCTGGAGCTTTACCAAAACTCATCCCTGTTTGGGGATCGGTGTAATTCATAAAAGCTACGCCACTATCAATTACCGCAGCGATCACTTGGCTACTACCTTTATCTGGAAGTAAATCCCATGCTCCCTCAATATTAATTCTCTCTAAGTTCCATTGAAAATATTCAAGACCACTTTTTTCACTATTTTTATAGTATGAATCATTTACGGTCGTATATTTTGCTAAGTAAACTGGCTCTGCATACTCTATTGATTCATCTTCTTCTAAAAGCTGAATCGCTTCATCTAAATCTTGCCCCTCAGCTTGATCTAAGGTGACTAAACCAATCCTGTCTAGTTGAGCTACTTCAGTTACAGGATTTTCTTGTTCAAATGTTACATCTTGATCTTGCGCTAACTTAGCAGTAACTCTGGAAAGAGTTGAAAGAACAGGCTCAGAATTCTTTGTTTTGACAAGAACCATATTTGGGACATAATCCAACTCATCATCAGCAACTTCAAATCCTGCTGGATCTGCTTTTATAAGACCTGCTTTCATGCTTGCATCCTGTCGCAAATCGCCGCTTCCTTTTTGACCAGTTAAAAACAATGCGACCGCTCCTCCTGAAATTAATAAAACTAGCACCAATAATCCCAAAACTGTTGGAAGTTTACTTAATTTTTTTCTCTTAAAATCTTTGGAGGGTGTTGGCTGAGTTGGGTTATGATAACCAAATGTTGTGTTTTGATCAGCATTTAAATCAAAATTGTCGCTAGATGAATTAATCATTATTATCTTTCAAAAAAAATAAATAATAAACTCTAAATTTGTATTTAGCTAAGGGGAGAAATCCCCTCAGAGTCTCCATTCCAATCTGTTCTCTCTAAGCAAGCTCATGAGAATGATTAAAATTAGAGTAATAAAAGACCAATACCAATCAAGGCCAAACCAGAGGTAATCCATTTAAGCCAATTTTTTGGACCGGATTGGGGTAGTTCTTCAGGCAAAACTGGTTGATCACCTTTAGTAGTTGCTGAGGTAGGGGCAGTGGTTGGTGCAGTAGTCGGATCAGTTGTTCCTCCATCAGAAGAACTTCCAACAGTATATGACCCACCAACATTGGCAGTGCACTGGGCATCGGTCGCCAATAGATTTGTGCCAGAAGTATTCATGATGTTTGAATCGTCAATGTCAGCTGATGAACATCTATAAGATAATGTTATTGTCCCAGATGAAATCTTTGGTTTAATTGTAAGGGTAGCCATAGTACCGCTTGTGCTCTTTCCCCCAACATTTCCAATATTAAAAGTTCCAGTAATTGCAGCTTCTCCAGATTGACTAGTATCTGTCACGACAGAATCAAAAAATGATCCCGCAGCAACCGATTCTATTTCAACTTTATTTGGATCAAATGTTACTACTGCGACAGCAGAATCAACGGCAACGCCCTCTGGATCAAGAGTAATCTGGATCTGAGTTGAACCTGTTAATGTGCCAGAGCTTGGAGTGTAAGAAAATTTTGCAGCAGATACAACACTTGCTGATGTAAAAAATACAATGGCGGACAAGCAGATCGCAGCAGTTTGTTTAATTAGGCAGTTATTTTTTTTCATCTTAAAGTATTTTTTAAATTACTATTTCTCTTATTATTACTATTAATTAGCAGTAACCGTCAATCCAGAAGTATTCTGCAGTACATCTTGACCACCAGCGGCCGCCACTTGAGTTAAACCAGCATCAAAATTCATGGTAATAGATCCAGCTGTTTGAACTTTTCCAACAATCTTTATAAGTGGTAAAGCTACTGAAATGTCTGGCTGATCCTGTGGATTTCTAATAAACACCGTCTTAACTTGCCCACTGGCTACATCAACCTTATTTGATAAAAATGAACCAAAAGTATTAATTGGTTCTACCCTTACTTCAGATAGTAATTTGGGGTCATACGTAATAACCATCTCCACTCCATCTGGAACCACTGAGGTAGAGAGCAAAACAGTTGCCTCTAGCCATTCTCCAACCTGATAGTTTTGAGAATTACTAGTTATAGAAAGAACAGTGTCTTTGGAAACTGGTGGAATTAACTCCTGATCAACTGGAGGCAAATTTTCTTGAGAAACAGCATTTTCACCAACATCTGACGGTTCTATCTGTTGGCCATCGTTGTCCAGCAATCCAGAAAGAGGACTCTGCCCATCTTTAGTGGCAACTGAATCTGACTGAAGTGAATCTGCTTGTCTCTGCTCCTGATTACTTGAAGCAAAAAATCTAAAAGCAACAAAAGCGAGAATCACAACTACTCCCGCAACAATAAGTAAAACTTTCTTATTATCTTTGGCATTTGGAGATATGGTCGGAGTTGGTGATGACTGAATTGGTTGATTTTGCATGGCAGGCGTTGTCATAATTTTTATTAATCTAATAACTCTTCAAACTATTTAATAATAACTGTTTCTGATAGTCAAACCAACAGCTCTTATCTGAACTCAATTATCTTTAGAGCTCATCAGCTACTTCTGTTAAAGTTTTTCGTAATAAACCAAGATCAATATTGTTGACTTGACCAGAATAATCCACATCAGCTCTTGTTAAACAAGAATCAGTTCTGCTTCCATTACCTAAACAAGTTAACATAAATGAATAATCAAAAATATTGGCTTTTCCATCTTGAACATTTTGAGAATCTCCCGAAATAGGTAAGTCTCCGACCATTAAAGGCTTCTTTGATAAATCTATAGTCACATTACCTGGATCGAGATAAATAAAACCCGTCTGCCTAACTGGATACTCATTATTTACTTCAACAAGATCTTCAAAAATACATTTTTCTGTAGCTTTATTACCGAAATAACAGTATCTAGTGGCTAAGTGCATCGGTCCTTTGACAAATACCATGTAAGGGCCTGCTGGTAAATTTATAAATTCCATTGGATTAATAGTGGTGAAATTTCCAGTCTCAGAGCTATAAATAAAGTCAACGTTATTACGCTCAAATGCACCGGCGCTAGCGTGAAGTAAAACCACACTCGCCTTTACTCTTCCATATCCATCAACAAATGATGGATGAGATTCATTTGGATGGTGACAGTTTTCACCTTCACAATAAGGCACTCCATCAAATGATGTTATGAGTGACAATAAAGTTAAA
>CAZQWI010000029.1:0-8369 GCA_964596995.1 uncultured Pseudomonadales bacterium | reverse complement strand
TTATTATTGGCATACTGCTTTTTGTGTTTGGGATGGTGATTGGTCAACGATACAAAGGTAGAATTGCACTTGTTTCTTCACAAGTTGCTTCACCAAACTCTTCATCAACTTTGGGTAGATTAGTGGGCAAATTTGCTCCACCAGAAAATAAAGAGGTTGATTTCAATGTTTTTTGGGAAGTGTGGGGACTACTTGAAAATGAGTATCTTGATGCTGAACAACTTGATTCTCAAGAACTTGTTGATGGTGCAGTTCGTGGGTTAGTTCAGGCAGCGGGAGATCCATATACAGTATATTTACCACCTGAAGATAACAAGCGGTCAGGTGAGGATTTAGAAGGAGCATTTTATGGAGTTGGTATTGAATTGGGTTATATTGATGGGATTTTAGCTGTGATAGCACCTTTAAATGGTACTCCCGCCGAGGAAGCTGGTATTCAGGCAGGAGATCTAATTTTGCATGTCAAAGATGAAAAAAAAGGAATTGACGAGGATAGCTCAAGATGGGGTTTAACAGAGGCAGTTGAAAAGATTAGAGGTCCAAGAAATTCAACCATAGTTTTAACTATGTTTAGAGAAGGGCAAGATGATACTTTTGATGTTACTGTGCGCCGAGATGAGATCATCGTCAACACTGTTGATTTAGAGATGATTGAATTTCAGGGTAAAAAAGTTGCTCACCTCAAAGTATCTCGATTTGGTGGACGAACTGAGGAAGAGTGGGATGAGGCGGTTAAAAAGATAATAAGCTCTTCACCCAAAATCGATGGTATTGTTTTAGACATGAGAAATAACCCCGGTGGTTTTTTTGATGGTTCAATTACTCTTGCCAGTGATTTTATCCAAAATGATGTAGTGGTGACGCAAAAAGGAAAATATTTTGAGAAAGATTATCGTTCTCGGGGTATTGCCCGAATAAAAAATTATCCATTAGTGGTTTTAGTTAATCGTGGTAGTGCCTCTGCATCCGAAATTGTGGCTGGCGCACTAAGAGATGATCTTGGAGTTAAGCTAGTTGGGGAGAAAACTTTTGGCAAAGGAACAGTTCAAGAAAGAAAAGAAGTATCCAACGGTGGTGGTTTACACATTACTATCGGTAGATGGATGTTGCCCAAAGGAGATTGGATTCATGATGAGGGCATTTCAGTAGATGTTGAGGTTGAGCAGAATCATGATACAGATGAAGATGAGGTTTTGCTTAAGGGGATGCAGGTGTTGTTTGAATAGTGTAACGATGATTTGAAATTTCGTTTGAGAAGTCGTAAAATGTCTTTGCTTTTTGGTTATGAAAAATAAACAAACGAAATATTTTTTAATTGGTTTATCAGTATCTTTAATTATTTTATTTAGTTTTTTTCTGGGTGGACTGGCAGATAGAGTTTTTGTATTAAAACCGCTTGATTACTTTTCTTCACGATCTAATCGAATATCTTTATCAACTTCCGAAAGTAACCTCTCAAATTATCAAGGATCGTCGTTAAGACAGATGATGCAGGAAGGTGAGCATAATGTGGCTGATGTTGCCCAAAAAGCCTCGGAATCTGTAGTAACTATCTCAATCAAGACTCAGCAAAGGGTTATTGACCCCAGTGACATTTTTGGAAGTTTTGGTTTTTTTGGACTTAACAACCAAGAGCCCAGATTTGAGGAAATCCAAAGAGATATTGGCACTGGTTTTGTGGTCGATGGTGGACTTATTGTGACCAATAAACACGTAGTAGGTGATTTAACAGCTGAGTTTAAAGTTATTGACTATCAAGAAAATGAGTACAGCGTAACTCAAATTTATCGAGATCCAAGCTTGGATCTAGCGATTTTGCATGTGGATAATTTTAATGCTCCAGCTTTAGCTTTAGGAAATAGTGATCGGATTAGAGTTGGTGAACCGGTGATAGCTATTGGCACTGCTCTTGGTCAATTTCGACATACGGTAACCACGGGAGTAATTTCTGGAGTAGGAAGATCAATTACCGCAGCTGGTGTAGATAAGATCGAAGATCTACAGAATATGTTACAAACTGATGCAGCGATTAACCCCGGAAATTCTGGAGGCCCTTTAATAAACTCAGCGGGTGAGGTTGTTGGAGTCAACGTTGCCACTGCCACGGCTGACAACATAAGTTTTGCTATTCCAATCAATATTGTTAGTTCTGCCATCAGTACTTTTAATGAAACGGGCCAGTTTGATCGACCGATGTTGGGAGTTAACTATTCAATAATTAGCGAGCAAGCTGCCTTATTAAATGAAGTTCCTCAAGGAGCTTATGTAATTGAGGTAATTGAGGGGAGTGTGGCAGAAAAGTCAGGAATTCAATCTCAGGATATAATAGTAGAGTTTGATGGTGAGAAGATTACTGAAACTCAAGATCTAGCCCAATTGATTAATCAAAAGAAGGTGGGAAGTAAGGTCAAGATAAAAATTTGGAAAGAGGGAGAGTATCAAGATATCGAGGTTACATTAACCAGCAATATTAATAATAATCTGCCGTAATATTAAGGAAAGCATATGATAGACCATGAATTTCAAGTTGGAGACAAAATAGTTCGCTTTGGAAGAGTATATGAAATCTTCAAGATTTCAGAGGAAGAAAATTTTGATTCAGGTGAGATGGAGACGTTAATGTATTTTAGACCAGTTTATGAATCTCAGGCTAACAGGACCTTAATTTGTGCAATTCCCATTAATAATATTGAGTTAACAAACATCAGATTGCCGATGTCAGAAGGGGAATGTGACAAATTACTGGAGTTGCTAGACTCGCAGTATGAGATGAAGGGAAGATTTAACACTCGGTTGGCAAAGGATGTATTGAAATCAAACGAGCCAGAAAAAATAGCGATGATGTTAAAAAAACTGGCAATCGTTAAAAGAGACCCTGATGTGAACTTTACTTACACAAAGAAGACAGTATTCCGACAAGGTTTAAAAAGATTGCAAGAAGAAGTTGCTCTAGTTAAGGGTATTCCTTTAGAAGAAGCTAGAAAAAAATTAATTATGCTTTTAAAAAGTCAAGCGGTTCAAAATTTACCACTAGATGAAGATGATGATCTAGAGGATTAATAAAGCTTTTTTTGATGGAAAAAATTAGAGACTTTAACTGAGATTTTCTTTGATCAACTCGCTTTTTACGGCTTTGATTACAGGTGCTAGATCACCCTCAATGATTGAATCAAGTTGATGCCAGCTTTGATTAATTCTGTGATCTGTGACTCTGTTTTGGGGATAGTTGTATGTTCTAATTTTTTCGGCGCGCATGTTTCTTCCAATTGCCGATCTGGCTGAATCGATTTTGGCAGCTCTTTTTTCTTCTTGATCTTCCCACAACTGTGCTCTAAGGAGTTCAAGTGCTATTTCTCGGTTTTGCAACTGTTTTCGTTCACGACTAACTCTGACCACAATTCCAGAGGGTTTATGAGTTAACCTGACAGCGCTACTAGTTTTATTAACTGATTGACCTCCAGCTCCTCCAGATCGCATAAACTCCCAAATTAGATCTTCATCTCTAATGACTATAGCTGAGGATGCCTTTAATTCTGGTAAAACGGCGATTGAGGCTGTTGAAGTATGAACTCTTCCTTGGGCTTCGGTGGTTGGAACTCGTTGGACTCGGTGAACTCCTGCCTCATGTTTGAATAACTGGTATGGATAGAATACTTGACTCTTTGTTGCTGTCTCGTTCGTTTCGGAATTAGTTAACTCAATATCGAGAGTGATTTTTCCAGAAATTTTGATGGATAGATCATCAATATATTCAGCTTTTAAATTATTGTTTTCGGCAAATCTCAGGTACATTCTGATTAAATCCTCGGCCCAATTTTTTGCCTCGTCGCCACCAGCACCAGCTCGTAATTCGAGAATGGCATTGGATTTTATGGTTGGATTTTGTTCCGCATCTTCTTGCTCTTCCAAAGACTGTTGGTAAGTAGCCGAAGCTTCAAGTAAACTTTCTCTTTCTTTTGTAAGCGTAGCAATTTCTTCCTGAGCTAATTTATTTAACTCAGGATCATTAAGTAATTCTTGATTACCTTTAATTCTTTGGTCGATAAGATCAATTTGCTGCTGATAGGGATGAAGTTGATTTGACATACTAGCCACTATAATAACACTAAGCTGAATTTTTCAGAGTAGAAAAATGCTTTCAATGATTAAGTTGGTTACTTAGAATCAGTTTTGCTGGATTTTGCCTCTTTTGGTTCTGGTTTAGAAGCAGCAGGTTTAGAATCAGATTGTCGAAGCTGAGCTTGTTTTTCTCTGAGAATATCTTGATAGGATTTTTCTTCTGTTTGTTGAACATCTGCTTGTTGTGACAACTTTTCTTCAAGCTCTTTTTGTTTTTTTTCATGAAGAGTTTTGGCTTGCTCCATCTTTTTCTTAAATTTCTCAACACGACCTTGTCTATCAACAAACTTCATCTCACCAGTAAAATATGGATGACATTGTGAGCAGATATCGATTTCAATAACTGGCTCTGTAGAGCCTGTAGTAAAAGTGTTGCCGCAAGTGCAAGTGACTTTTGCATTGTTATACCATTTAGGATGAGTGTTAGCTTTCATAATTTTTCAAATCTTCAAATTTGCAAGAGGCAATTATAGCATAATTATTTCTTAGCGCGAGTGCTATTGGCTTTCTCGAATGATTTTTATTGCTTCTTGAGTTGATAGCTGCTTTTGTTCTCCAGTGATCATATTCTTTAAGGAAACTGATTTCGAGCTACTCTCTTCCTCTCCAACGACAATTACCCAAGGCGTCTGGATTCTATTGGCATATTTAAACTGTTTTGAAAGCTTATCTGCCTCGGGGTAAATAGAAACGCTTATACCTTCTTGGCGAAGTCGATTTGCCACCTTGAGCGATTCAGACAGTAACTCATCAGAAAATACCGACACCAGCACTTGGCTTGAGGAACCAAAAGTAGGCACAAGACCAAGTTTGACAGCAGCCTCAACTGTTCTGTCAAAGCCAAAAGCAACACCGACCGCTGGAACTGAGTTTGAGCTCAGTTCCTCAATGAGGTTATTATATCTACCACCACCGCCACAAGAACCACCTGGATATTCAGGTAAAATAATCTCAAAGATTAGACCAGTGTAATAGTCTAACCCTCTTGCTAGAGTGGGGGAGAAGGTGAATGCAGATTCAGGAACTCCCAAAGCAATTGCCTGTTTTACAATTTGCTGTAAGTTATCACTCATCGAAACTGTTTTAAGTGAAGTTAACAATTTTTCTGCTTGGTTTTTTTGCAAACCTTTTTTAATCAGTTCCTCTGCCACTTCTTGCTCTGTTTTTTTGTCTAGTTTATCGATTGTTTGGATGATGCTAAATACATCTGTCTCATCTGTAGCATAAGGCTTAATGCTAGAGATTAAGGTTTGGCGATCATTAACAGATAGATTAATCTGTCTAAAACCAATGTTTAGATATGATTGATAAGAACAAGCCAAGATCTCAGCATCAGCTAGTGTTGATTTGGTTCCAAAAATATCAGCATCGCATTGACAAAACTCTCGATATCTACCAGCTTGGGGTTTGTCAGCCCTGAATACATTTTGTATCTGATAACGCTTAAAAAACTTCGGAAGACTATCTTTATACTGCGCTAATACTCTGGCAGTAGGTACGGTTTGATCATATCTCAAACCGATACTTCGCCCTCCTTTATCATCAAAGGTGTAGACTAACTTGTCTGCCTCATCACCATATTTGCCCAGCAATAGCTCAGCGTACTCTAAAGTAGGGGTTTCAAAAGGATCAAATCCAAAAAGAGAAAAAACCTCAACAATTTTGTTTTGCACATACTCTCGTTGCTTCTTTTCTTCTGGAAGAAAGTCTCGAAATCCTTTTAGTGTTTGTAATGTTTGTTTGTTCATGATTGGTTGATCTTGATAATTTATTTCTTTAACTTTTGCTGAAACGGTGACTAAGTTCTGTTTCTCATTGATTATAACCGAGATTTTTTCACCACTTGGCTGAATTATCTCTGAGTATCCAGAGTATTTGCTAAAGGCAATGCTGCCAGAACCGCAGGCTGTTTCTTTTACCAGCGAATCAGTCTCTTTTACATAAACTGTGGGATAGATTCGATTCTCCGCATACTCAATCAAACCAAAAGCGGGTAAAGCTAACTTTTCGCAATACTTCTTAGCCTGGTTTTTAAAGTTTCTAGTAGAGGCTGATTTCTTTTGAATCAAATAGCCAATTCCTTTTAATAATACGATATTGTTATCTATTAACTTTGGAGAAATAGGTAGACGCACCGTGGTCTTGTTTTTTTGATTGGAGTAGAGCACTCTAGAGTTTTCAAGACCACTGGTGAGAAGTTCTCCCTCATCTCCCAAACTAGAGGCAAAGGCAATAGTGCCATTAACAGATAACTCATTGCCCATCATGGTTAGTTTTGGGATTTCTTCTCTACAAGAAACATAGCCAACCTGCTCAACCTCTAGGAGTAATTCTTGAGTCAGTTTGCTATTTTTTTGATCTGGTTGCTGATTGACTAATGCGGTTAAATTGCCTCCCGCAACAGTATATCTTTTTTGATTTATTTGTTTTTTCATTTATTTCTTTCTATATATACAAAAACAGTCACCTGGTTTTTTGTAGAAACAAAAAACCCGCTGTTCTAGCGGGGCGGTGACTGTTTTAAAATTTTATTAAATAAGCATGTTAAATCACCCCGCTAGATAGCGTGGTGATGATGGCGAAGCTGATTTTGCACATCTTTGATTAACATAGAGGCAATTATAACAGTTAAAACCTTCCAGAGCAAATAAATTCGCTAATTTATATTTGATTAAGAAGAGAGCTCATTTCTGAGGGGTTATTTCCTTGAAAACCCTGATTCTGATTTTTCTCCGTAGCAAGTTCACGAAGTATAATCAGAATAAATAAGTATCGGCTGTGATAAAATCTGATTGTTGGCAAATAAGGGCTTGTAGCTCAGGTGGTAGAGCACTGCTATCGCACAGCAGGGGTCAGGGGTTCGACTCCCCTCAAGTCCACAGCATTCAAATTAACGATATTTTTGGAAAATTTCAATCTAGGCTAACAAGAGCTTTAACAATTTGGGCAGCAGAGCTTGTTTCATTGTCGTTATTATCATTCACATATCCAGCGATTACTACCTGAACATCCTCAAACAGATCAGTGGTGGAAATCTCGTCATCTTCTGCATCAATAACTTGAATATTTTTATCAAATGAAAAGGTGAGGGTTGATGCGGTAAGCCTAGATTCAAGAGTAAGACTATTTTTTGTAACTTCCTTTACTGCGCCAATAGTAACAACTTGAGATCTTGGTAAAATGCGTTCCTCCTCAATAATTACTTTAATTGGGGTAAATGTTTCTCCAGCCTGTAAACCAAGAGCGATCACAGAGTTTTCTATTTCAATATCACTTATTTCAAAGGGTTTATCTTTTTTTGTCAGTTCAACTTCAGAGGTGACAGGGATTATGATTGAGCCTGAGGTGTTACTTACGGTAATCGCTGATTCAGAAACTCTTTCTACAACTCCAACAATAGCTCTTGAATTGTATTTTGCTTCTCCAGCAACTGAGCCATTTTTACTCTCTTTCTCCTCAACAACTTTCTCAATTCTTTCTTTTAGAGAGGTTGTTGTTGCCGAAGTAGCTTCTTGGTCTTGACTTTCTTCAGTTTCAACTTCAGTCTCTTGGGCTGTGGCAACAATATTTTGATAAAAAGCAACTACATTAAACTGAATTGCAATAAGAGAGGTAATCAAAAACGTTTTTTTTATAAGGTGTGAGGTTTTTTTCATAAATATTTATGATTCAGCTTGATCTTCATTACTATCATCGTCTTTTGACTCTTCATCCTTGGGAGTAAGATCTTGGTCGTAAACCACTACTGTACGAGTAACTGTGCTAGTTTCTCCTGTGGAGTCTATGCTGTGCACGCTAATGATATTGGCCAAAGGTCTAAGTTCTAACTCTTTTGAAAAATTTCCAGTTTCATCAGATTGGGTGATAAAAGGAGTGTCATTAACATAGATCACAACTGGAGAATTTTGGGTGGTATTTCCTGTAACCTTAACAGTTTTCTCTGATTGAATGGTTTCATTTTCGGGATTAAAAAGTGAAAGCTTGCCTGTATCAAGGGGAGACGGATCTGATTCAACATTATTGAGTTCTTGGGTGTTGGTAATCTGATTAACCTCACTTACTTGTTGAGAATGATAAAATCCATAGGTAATAAACAGGCCCATAACTAATCCGATGATGATGGCAATTAAAACTTCTTTTCTCATTGTGATATGTATTATAACCTATTGTCTTTATCAGCCATATTAATTCTGATTATACCCCGTGAGCTTGCTTTAGGGGAACAGATCAGAATTGGGGGTTCTAGGGGG